>JAYRWZ010000227.1:0-2102 GCA_041917875.1 Chloroflexota bacterium
AATCGAGAATATCATCGCGAATTTGAAATGCCAGACCACAATGTTCGCCATAAAGCCGCATAGCTTCGTGGGATTTAATGTCCGGTGTTGCACTCATAGCGCCGACTTCACAACAGGTGGAAAGCAAGGAAGCAGTTTTATCGGCAATTATTTGAAAATACGTTTGTTCATCGGTATTTTTTTGACGACTTTTTTGTATTTGTAATAATTCTCCTTCGCTCATTCGCTTCACAGCGGTGCTGGTTACTCGTAAAAAATCATATTCGCCATTTTCGACGGAAATAAGCAAACCGCGAGAAAGAAAAAAATCACCGACAAGCACGGCCGCCTTATTTTTCCAGACCGCATTGATGGATGCTACGCCGCGTCGCTCTTCGGCATCGTCCACAACGTCGTCATGTACCAATGTTGCCGTATGTAATAATTCTACCATCGTTGCGCCAATGTAGGAACGCTCTGTGATACCGCCACACAGCTCCGCCGCCAAGAACACTAAAGCCGGACGCACACGTTTGCCTTTTTGACGCGCAATGTAGCGAACAATCAAATCAAGAAGGGATACATTCGAGCGCACGCTATTGCGGAAATAGGTCTGAAATTCATCCAAATGATACTTCACCGGATGAATAATATCTTGTAGTGAACCCGCCGCAATGAGGGATTGTGTAGCGTCGTTTTTTTCCATATATTTATGCCTGTTTCTGTGTCTGTTATGAGAATCTAACAACGAAATTACGGAACTTTTCGCCTGTGTTCGGTAAACTTTAATCAGTAACGTATATGTGTCTGCTTTCATGAGAAACCCTTTAATCCTTCTGTATCTTGAACAAAAAGAACACTATGAAGCAAGAATGTTTATGCTGTTTTGGTGTCTAATCGCTTCTCCGATCAGTACCTCACGCTGTTATTGCGGCAATGCGCGCACTACTCTATGCAGGGCGATTGAGCAAAGTTTGCTTTCAGGTATTGTGATAATAGTTTTCTACCCTTGATTGAATCGGGATAATAAACGGCTTGTATGGATCTGTTGCTTCCATATAGTACATACTTCTTTGATTTTTGACTCATGCGGGGCAAAGATCGCGGCTAATCACCGGTACTTTTTACCCTATGATGAATGCGTAAACAAGCAAAAAGATGTATCTTTGAAGTAAAGAGTTTTTCTTATTGCACGGAACTATGGCTTTTTCTGTACGAACATTCTTTCAATCGCCTCTGCACAAAGTGCCGCATGAACTGCGCGAAGCACTTATGCGTGAGCTTGATTATAGCAATATACAGAGAACTCACAGATTGGCTCATGCAAATATCTGGCTGACCTTGTTTTCTATTCTAGGAATGGATATTGTAAATATCTATCATGTCACCGATGCGGTCTTACATAAATTCTGGATTATTCACGGACTGATGTTGCTTGCATCGCCGGTGTATTTTTTTGTTGTGCCGAAAGTAAAAATACTCAAGAAAGAATTAACAACGTTCCATGCTGTTTTTTCTACGTGTTGGGTATTGTTCATCACATTATGTGTGGCAATGCTAAGTTATGTCAATGATGTAGTCTATTTCGATATACGTTTTGCCGGTTTAGTGGCTCAAGAATTATTGATGCTGTCCACATTGTTTTATCATTATAAAACATTAATATTGTGGAATATTTGGGTGTTTGCTCTTTTTACTCTTGATGCCAAAACGGTGGATTATCTGGGAAGTGAATATAGAGAAGTTGCCAATATTGTTATTATTTCTCTTATACTGTGCAATATAGCAAATCGTTATATGTTGCAATCCAGAATTGATACATTTCTCTATTCTCAGCAAATACTGACAGAGGCGGAAGAACGTAGAAAAATCAATGAACAATTACAAGAATCATTGCAAACTATTACTGATTTGCATGCAGAAGTGCAGCATCAAAATCAGCGGCTTTCCTATCTTAATCAACAGCGCGACGAATTGTTTGGTATAGCCACTCATGACTTAAAAAACCCCCTTGCTGCTATTGCTACGAATGTGGATATTTTTAAGTATCATTATGATAAACTCAGCATGGGTGAACGTGAGCAACGTTTAGATAAAATTGCGCAATTAACTCAACAAATGAG
>JAYRWZ010000228.1:0-3763 GCA_041917875.1 Chloroflexota bacterium
AAGAAGCGACAATGCTTCGCAATGGTGCAGAGCAAGGTCAAGTAGTGCTTATCCTCGACGAAGGCACAGAAATTACAAAGACCTACACTCCATCAGGGAGTAAGATAAAAGTATCAGGTAATTCCAAGCCCGTCGATTTTCTTGAAAAAATACGTCACATTGCTTCATTCTCCCCTGCTGAATTTCTAAATGCTGAACCGAAAAAGCAATTAGAATTAATGCTTAAAGCAATAAACGTGCAATTCACTCATGAAGAGCTTACAACAACAGCCGGTGAATATGTAGCAGTACTTGGCAAAAAAAGTCAGTATGACTTAAATGAAATCGGCACGCTGCGTAAACACATTTATGATGAGCGTACAGGTCTGAACCGCACCTGCACAGAGAATGAATTAACTCTCAAAAAAATAATTGAGACAGTGCCACAGGATGCCATAAATCTTGACAATATAAAAGAAGAGCTTGCGAGCGCAGAAAAAATGCTTCATGACCTTGAAGACTATAAAAACAACCGCATTCAAGAAGTTGCTGACAAGCGTACTAATCAGTCACTCTCCATCAGCGACAGACAAGCAGCGGAATTGAAAAAAATCGCTGACGAGAAAGAAAAAGAGCTGAAAGAAATATATGAGCGTATCAATGCTAAGTATAGCACGCTCGAAACAGAAATCACGAAAGCTTTTGCGCAAGAGAAGGAAAATACATTAGCTCAGATCGAAGTCGAAAAAACAAATATCATGACCGGGTATGAAGCCAACAGACAGCCAATCCTTTCAAGCATTGCTCAATTAAAAACAACTATTGAAAATTCAGCCTCTGTAATTGCACAGCAGGATCTGATTAAAGAGCTCGCAGAAAATCTTAATAAAGTTAAAAATCAAGCACAGGAAGCAAATAATGCCATTGATGCACTTGATACGCTAAAGAAGGAAAAAACAAGCCACGTGCCGATTTCTGGCGTAAATATTCAAGGCGGTGAGATATTTGTGGACGACGTCCCATTTGCGCGGGTAAACACAGCACGCAGGATTCAGGTTGCATTAGGTATTGCACGCATTATTGCAGGCGAATTGAAGGTTGTCTGCATGGACGGCATGGAAGCATTAGACCCGGATGTTTATGACTCGTTTAAACAATACGCAAAAAGCACTGATTTACAATTCTTTGTGACGCGAGTAGCGTCAGGCGAACTCGAAGTGACAGCGGAGTAAATCATGCATCTCACAGAATTACTCAAAAAGCTAAAAGCACTTGCTGATCGCGGCGAAGGTGGTGAAGCTGCAAACGCACAGGCGATGCTTGATTCTTTGCTCAAAACATAAAGAGCGAGACATTCAGGAGGCAACTCACAAATTAAGGGAGGAGGTGCAGATATGTAATTGTTTATGCTGCAAAAAATCCACGGGGCGGTGCGGTAGCCGCCCTGATTATTACAAAGGAAGAAAATGGATAGTAATTGGGAAATAATCAATCTTGAGGATGCGCATAGTTGGTTCAATGCTATAATGTATGGGAAATTGGCTAAAAGACTAATTAAGGAAGCACAAAATTACACTATTGATCCCTCTGAAAAAACATACTACGGAGCGGATATTGAAAGATATTGTGCGATAAAAAACATAATGCTTTTGGGTGCAATTCGCGAAACAAAACAATGTCATCAATATTGGGTATATCTTAAAGTTGAGAGTACCATATTAAAGATTCATTGTATAGAAAATTACAGACATGTATACAAACTTATCAATTCAGATTATCAGAACCAATTAGCATTGGGATTTTAACAAGGAGAGAAAATGAAAACATTGTTTAAAAACGGCGTGCTTTATCCTGTCTTAAATGCAGACACACATGGCTAAAGTTTACAACGAAGGTGGTAAAATAGAGCTTGTATCAACAAAAAATCTCGGTATCAGTATTAGTGCTTGTAGTTGCACTGAACGCAAACGAGAATTAGTTGAACCACCATTTGCTACCAATAATCTTATGCTAATGATGCAAATAATATAGGATAAAATATAATGCCATACGACATTTACGGTAATCCATTAAAACGGGGGTATTGTGAAGTTCATCCAAACATTGGAGAAGAATATCCATGTTCACTTTGCTTGGCTGAAATAGAGTTGCAACAGAGAAAAAATGAACATCAGAAAGCAATGGAACGCGAACATCAGAAAGCAATGGAATTGGCTCAGAGTAATGAGGCGGAAAAACAAACATTGCAGGAATTAAAGCAAATCGTTTCGGAAATCGAAAATGCTATAGAGCGGTGGCATCTTTGCCGCAGTGAAAATGAAGAGACTTTAGAAGCTATTAATGCAATCCTATTGGGACATGGCATGCTCAAATTCTTTAATAAAAGCCAAGAATTGAAATACAAATTATCCACAGAAGAAAACGACTTTAATACAAAAGCAAATGAATAGCAAAAAAGACCAAATTAAGCACTCAACCGCCACTGACGGCAAGCCGCCTGTTGTAGGCAGTTTTTCTGTCGGGCAGGTTGTGAAAAAAGGGAGAAGCAAATTCATAATCACCAAAGTAAACAAAAAGACATTGAAGCTTCGGCAATTTTGGGATAGAGCTGTAAGAGGCACTACTATACGTAGAATGACCTTAGGTGATTTTTATACCGCTGATATTTCGGATGTGCGTAGGTAAAATTGCCTACAACAGAGCATTGCTGTAGTGGCGACAACTTAAACTAAAATTAAAAAGAAAAAGAAAATGGAAAATAAACAAAAATCTTCAAACAAGGCACATTCAGAGCCATTACAGCAATGCAATGTTGTAGGCAGTGCTTCTTATCGGGAATCATTCGGATTAGATAATCCGCCTAAAGGCACAGCTCTGAAATTAAAGTATGCTGAAGGTGTTAGATACTATCTTCTATGGATTGGTTGCCCTGATAATGAGAATATAGTTCAGGCGTGGTTTCCTTCTAAAGCATCGGCTTTGAAATATGCAAAAGATAACGGTTGGGTGGTGTCGTAGCCATTGACTACGTTCTGCCAGCTTTGCGTTCGTGCTGGCATTTGAAAAACGAATGCTTAACATTTAATCTAAAGGTGAAATGAGTACAGAAGTTCAAAACACAACGTCCAGCCAGCATGACGCAAAACTGCCTGTTATACGCCGTTTCTTTGAGGAAATGTCGAAGAAGCATAATGTTGATATTGATTCATTGAATGTGCATATAACACACGGATCAATTTATATTTCAAAATATACGCCCGGTCATATCGAAATGTTTAAGGTACTTGAAATTGTCGAGTGAAATTACGCCCAACGTATCGGTGCTATACGATGTGGTGGATTTTCAGCACGAAAGCCCAATACGAAGCACCAAGGTTTGAATTAAGTAAAATGTTTAATCGAAGCACGTCAAATAAAAATGAACACATTAGTATCAGTAAGAACAAACATCGTTTATGCTAAAAAGAAAAAGCAAGACGAAAAAGCCGAAGATGAATTTGTAAGACATCAGGAGCTAATTTTTTTAGTTGATAAGCCAACTTATCGCTATTCAAACGAAGGCGAAATTATCCGAGAACGTGGACTTGATGAAGTTAGATTTACTGTGTCAGATAAGGCTTTTGAGCAACTAATAAAACTGCTTGAAAAACTGAAAGATGTTGATGAAACGGAACTCTCTTAGGGTTGCCGCTAACGTGTTGGGGCTTGTAGCAGTAGGGGAATTTGAAAAACTACTGCTCAATAAATCACAAAAGCTGATTGGAAGTACACAGCTCAAAATTTG
>JAYRWZ010000229.1:0-5228 GCA_041917875.1 Chloroflexota bacterium
CAAGACTGTATCTTGACAATCACCATAATATCCTACCGCAGACGCTGAAAAGAAAAAACGAGGCGGTTGTTTTGCCGCAATAATAGCTTCGACGAGCGCATTGGTATAAACTATACGACTGTCAAAGATTTGTTTCTTGTGTGAAGCAGTCCATCGTTGTGCAACTGATGCACCGGCAAGGTTAATCACTGCATCAGCACCGTCAATCCACCGTTTCCATTCATCAATGTCCGAACCCCATTGAACTAAAGTGCAATTCTTAGTGCTAATATCAAGATTCGATTTACTTCGAGTGAGTACAATGATCTCATGATATTGCTCGGACAATTTATGAATCAACTTTTTACCGACAAAACCGGTTCCGCCGGCAATAACAATACGTCCCATAGTTTTTTTATCCCCTGAAAAAAAAACGCATAGGTTAAAGAATGACCTATGCGTTCAAAACGTTGTATCGTAGAGAATATTATGCTATTATTCGCTGATAACCCATACTTTTACCGTAGATGTAACTTCAGGATGCAATTTGACTTTAACATCAAATACACCAAGTGACTTAATCGGTTCATCAATAGTCACATTTCGTTTATCAACATCATAGCCGCGCAACTGTAATTCATCAGCCACCATTTGTTGAGTAACGGTACCAAATAAACGTCCTTCTTCACCAACTTTCATGCCGATGGAGAGTTGTACTTCCGTAAGTTTTGAAGCAAGAAGCTCGGCTTCTGCTTTTAATTTAGCCATATTGGCAATGTATCGTTTTTTTTCTGACTCGAATGCTTTAAGAGCACCGGGAGTTGCATAATAAGCAAGATTTTTGGGGATGAGGTAGTTACGTGCATAGCCGTCGCGGACTGTGACTATTTCACCCATTGCACCCAAATTTTCAACCTCTTGACGAAGAATGATTTTCATTGTGATGTTCTTTCGTAATTACTAAAAATTAAGTGTTTAGGATAAATTATTCGCCTTGTTTCTCTGCTGCTGCCTTAGCCGCCTGTGCCGCTGCATACGCAACGCGCGCTGCACGGTAATCACGCAATTTTTGCGGCAATAATACGGTCAAATGACGAAGAACGTTTTCCTCAAGGGTAAACATACGCTCAATGGTAGGAACAATTGCCGGAGCAATCTCATAAGCCATGTAAACATAATAGCCATTGTGCTTCTTCTTGATCGGATAAGCAAGACGGCGACGACCCCATTTGTTATGATCAATGATTTTTCCGCCATGCTGCTCGATATACTCGGTTATGCGGGCGACCACTTGTTCAATGTCTGCATCTTCAAGAGCAGCATTAACAATGTATGTGGATTCATACAAGCGATGTACGCTCATTCTGAATACTCCTATGGTTGTTTATGAAAACAGCCGTCTTCTGTCTAATAAGAGACGGCAGGAAATTGAAAGACGGCAAATATAAGGATTTACTTTTACATAATGATTCATTTTGTGTGACAATCATAGATTTTCAAGTTGTATTATTGTTGATATATTTCAAAACTGATTCACTTAATCGAAACTCACCATGGTACAACTGTGATGACTTATGTATTGCAAATCCTTACAAATCAAGAAAATCAAGTATAAAAATCTTCAAAATCAACTTCATCATGGTACGAAAACATACTATTGCACTATCTTTGTATTAGAAAAACACTTTCAACCGATAATCAATGAAATTAATATTTAGAGTTTTTGGTTTTCTCAAAGGGTACAGACACCTTCTTATCCTGTCAATATTCTTCAATTCTTTGTTTTCGCTTCTTGATGCAGCCGCTATTGCTATCATACAACCTGTTTTTGAAGTGCTGTTTGGCACAAAGACTTCAACTATCATACCACATACCGTTGTAAATAAAACAGATATATCATTTCTTACACAGATAAAAAACTCGTTTTATGACTATTTGAGGCACTTGACTTTCGGAGATACGCCTTATGATACCCTCTTTAGATTGGCATTGATGCTGTTCTTTATCTTTTTCATAAAAAATGTGTTAAAATTTTGCTCAGCTTTAGTGAACACACGTTTTACGGAAAATGTTGTGAAAGCGATGAGAGATTCACTGTTCTCGAAAATTGTATCGCTCTCCATGGATTTCTTCAATGCACGTAAAGTGGGCGATCTTATGTCATTAACAACAAATGATATATCAGTTATGCACGGGGGGATTTCTCCCATTATCTATACCATATTTCGAGAACCGATACAGATTGCGTTTTTTCTGGCATTGTTATTGTCCTTTTCTCCCAAACTGACGATGATTGCTTTTAGTACCAGCATAGTTAGTTTAATTCTCATTCGTTTCTCGGTAAAGTACTTAAAGAGATACAGCCATAGGATGCACGACGCTGTTGCCGGTTACACAACAGCTTTGGTGGAAACACTTTCCGGTATCAGAATCATAAAGTCACTGAATGCTGAATCGTCTGCTCGTACCAGATTCTCGCGGGAAACACAGCGCTATGTTACAGCGGCTATGAAAAACCAGGTTATTTCTTCTTTGATTCCATCCATAAATGAATTGACTGCTATTGCGGCTTTGTCAGTAGTTCTGTATATGGGAGGTACGGAGGTTTACAGCGGCACAATGAAAAGCGAAGAGCTGTTAACCTTTCTTTTCGCACTTTTTGCTATAATGAAACCGATAGCAATGTTGACAGAAATGCCGGCACATATTCAAAGAGGACTTGCTGCAGCGGAAAGAGTTTTTGCAGTGTTGGATTTACAAGCAACAGTACACAGCGGCACAGCAATAGTTGAAAAATTTTCACATTCCCTTCATTTTAAGGATGTTACCTTCGCGTATAAAGGAAAAAATGCCTTAGAAAATGCGACGCTGACCGTACCTAAATCAAAAAAAATTGCATTGGTTGGATCGTCCGGAAGCGGAAAAAGTACATTGGCAGACTTAGCCATTCGCTTTTATGACCCGCAAGGAGGAATAATAGAACTTGACGGACGAGATATCAAAGATTATTCATTAGATTCATATCGTTCACTTTTTGGGGTTGTTTCTCAGGAGTCCATTCTTTTTAACGACACGATTGCAAACAATATTCGCTTAGCTTCACCTGATGCAGCAATGTCAGAAGTAATAAGGGTGGCTACTATTGCTCATGCCCACGATTTTATTTCAGCATTACCCGATGGCTATGATACCTATGTCGGTGATCGTGGGATGTTACTTTCAGGTGGACAAAAACAAAGAATTGCTATTGCTCGTGCGCTGTTACATCGTCCTGAAATTGTTATTTTTGATGAGGCTACTTCTGCTTTGGACTCTGTATCCGAACTTGCAGTACAAGAAGCGATAAACGATATATTGTCACACCAAACAGCGATCATCATTGCACATCGCTTATCCACAATCGTTGATTGTGATTGTATTTATGTGTTTGAACATGGCAGAATCGTCGAATCAGGTAACCACATAGAATTACTTGATAGAAAAGGGACTTACAAACGTTTGTATGATATTCAATTTTCATCATAATGCTTAAATCATTACGTCAGAACAGTGGATCAATAGTTTTTGCTGTGTTTTTATCCGTTAGTTTGTGGTTTTATGTTAACATGAAGGCGGTTACAACTCAGATAGTCAAGTATCCTATGGTTGTTAATGCTCAATATGGGAAAGCTGTTGCATCGGAGTATCCATCTTCCATTGATATAAAAATTAGAACGAATGGTTGGCACTTTTTCAATTTGCAATACATTGGTGCATCAAGGATTTGTAATATACGGAGCGAATCAGGTAAAAACACACCTGACGGAATTGTACATTTTAGTAAAAATGAAATACTTCAAAGCCTGGTACCCAATCTCAGTTTGGATAAAGTTGTGGATGTAACACCCGAAACTTTCTCGGTGCAGCTAAGTTCGCTTATGACAAAAAAAGTTCCGATTCGTCCAATGCTTCATCTTTCCTTTAAAGATAATTACGGCTTGGTGATGCCTGTCTCCATCACACCGGACAGCGTGGTGCTATCCGGCAGTGCTGCAGCATTAGAACGTGTACATGAATGGAAAACTCTCCCCGTTACGCTCTCACAGATTTACTCAAATTTCTCGCTCTCTGCACGGAGCAGCGACTCACTCAAACCACTTATTGAGTGCCTAACGAAGGAAATCCAATTGACCGGTACTGTGGATGAAATTGTTGAAATTGAAATAGACAATATTCCAATAATCATACGAAATGCAACCGAAAAGAGAAATGACCACAAGATTATGCCACTCATAGTATCTGCTGTTGTTCGAGGCGGGGTAAAAAATTTATCGCGCTTGCAAGTCAACGATATTGTCGCAAGTGTTGATTACAATACTATAGTTAAGGATTCAACGGGGTATATTACACCCACGATCTCAACTCCTTATTATATTGAGGTTATCGCCACGAAACCACGTTACCTAACTCACAGAAAAACTATTATTGCTCCTTCTTTACAAACACCGGCGCTACCTTAATGTGTGTTCAATGATATGGCAGCATAAAATATCTCGGTATATTTGCGTTCAATACCATTAATTTTCTTCACATTTTTAGGATTTCTCAATGTTTAAATCAACATTTTTCCTTGCATTTGCATTAGCAGGTGCCCTCTTCATCGGCGGTTGTAATGAAAACACAACAGATCCGCTTCCCGATACAAAGCCAAATGCTCCGACGGCAATTATGGCGCAATCAGTTTCAGCCACTTCCGTTAAAATTAAATGGACCGCGCCAACAGGTACATTTGACAGTTACCATGTCAAAATTATGGACGGCACCACCTTGGTTAAAGAAGACAAAGCAGTAGCTAAAACAGTAACAACCTATACTGCTACCGGCTTAACAGAAGGTAAAGCATATAGTTTTGAAGTAATGGCTGTTTCCGGCACCGAAATGAGTACAGCAGTAAAGATTACTTGGGCTGCAGCAAGCAGAGCAGGCGGTACATTTAGATTGTATTCTGGTAATAATAATACTGAGGGTAGTGGCTTGAATATATTTGGCACAGCAGCTCCGTCCGTAAAAAAAGTTGCAGAAGGTGCATTATGGGATCTTTGTTTCGATGATGATGGCGGTACATTTGTAGGTTCACCCGGACAAAGCCGTTATGTAGAAGAAAATGCCAGCGAAAAACTGGTTTTCATAAAAGCCCCCACACAAGAGGCTCGCTTAGTGTCATTAGGCAGACTATATACAGGTATCAATTCATTAGATGAAATCTACGA
>JAYRWZ010000230.1:0-7336 GCA_041917875.1 Chloroflexota bacterium
AATACTGTTCTGCGTACATCCATATTGTTCGCTTCGTGTGCAGCCCCTATTAAACCCGCAGGATCAGGACCTTCGAGATTCTCGGCGGTTTTAGTCCATGTCGAATAATTGGCAATATCGGCATCGGCGGCAATAAATTCTTGTGCCGGTGCAGCAACTTCTTCGTCTTTTGAACAGCCGATATTGAATGAAATGAAAGTCAAAGCAGACAATGTAAGTACTGCTTTACGAAATGAAATACCCATATTGGAACTCCAAAAAAAAATGAATAAAAGTTATTGAATTATACAAATAAAGGAAGTGTTTTTGTGAGAAGACGATTGTATAACATATAATCCGGGTAATACTTTGTTATCTTTTTCATCACGTAAATCCCATCGAAAAGTACGTATGCCGTCGTGTTGAAATGTGGGCACAATCTCCATTATTTTATTTCCAAGCATGGAATATACACTCAAGGGTGTATCGTCGGATATTGTTGTAGCATCAAGTGTAATAGTCAGATTATCGTGAGCAGGTTGAGGATACAATGTGATACTTTGTTGCTCGAAATGTGAGATTGATGAGACTATATTTTTCATGGGTAGTGCTGATGTTTGGAAAATTTCCTTTGTGGTATTATTTTGTAAAAAACATACTATACGTGCATTGTCGGGATTTTTTATGTTCAAATCTGTGAATGAAAATGCTTGCTCATAAATCATTCCTTCTGTTTTTTCAATACCAATACCATTTGTGCCTGTAAGCATTTTTCTCATGACATTAGCATGACTTGCAATACCATTTCGCCCTTTGTATTCAATATCTTCGGTCATAATAATATAGAGCGACGATTGCGGGGGGACAGAACTTGCATTAATAGAGAGGGCTAAAGATGTATTAACTTTGTTCGCTTGTATGCTGAGTACAATATCTTTGGTTTGCATCAGTGAGTTTTGTAATTGGCTTGGATAATTAGAATAAGAACGATTTTGAGGAGTACCGTTAAATACGGCCGTGGGTGTACCGGAAACAGCATAATACTTACCACGCGGCAATGATTGATCTTTGGTTTCTTGATAAAGGACATCGTCCGAATATGTATTGACATGATAGAAGATATACTCAATATTGTCGGCAACAGGCGATGGCTTAACGTATGTGTTTAACCCATTATACATTGATGGACAAACAGAACAATGAGAGTTTGTAAAGACTTCTATGAGAACTTTCTTTGAGTTTTGTGCTTGAAGAACAGATACGCTGAGAAACAGCAGAACTGCGAACACTGATGGGTTGTACATGGTTTTTTTCATAAAGTTGATCAAGTAGTGATGAGAAAATATGAGAGAGTATCAGTTGATTGTATGTGAGTTAATCGGTTTTTTCATTGACATAATATTTACATTTTTTTTGTTATTCGACGAAGTGTCATGTCGGTTTACACCGGTCTATCCTTTGTTCGGAAACAAGACCATTCTATAATCGCTCTACACCATTAGTCGTAAGAGAAACCCAATCCTTACAGCACTGCATCGTATTTTTGTAGAAAAATCACATTTATCAGATAAAGATTACGCCGCTCGATGATTTCCAACAATCAACAATCAGCAACGATACAGAAGCAACAGACAGCAATGAACTTGTCACTTTTTACCGGGTGTTGTATGCTCGTGATTAAATGGTTGGCATATTATCTTACCGGCTCGGTAGTGATATTTTCCGATGCTATGGAAACTGTTGTCCATATTATTGCTGTGGGCGTAGCGTGGTATAGTTTACGAGTTAGTGCTATGCCACCCGACAAAGATCATCACTTTGGACATGATAAAGTGTCGTATTTGTCAGCGGGATTAGAAGGTGCTTTGATCTTAGTGGCAGCATTTGTGATTGTTATCACAGCCATTGATAAGATAGTTCATGGATTTACCTTAGAGTCCGTGTCATTGGGAGCAATACTGACGGCCGCCGCCGGAGCAATCAATGCGCTCTTGGGATGGTATTTGGTGAATGTGGGGAAAAAAGAACATTCTATTCTGGTAGAGGCAAATGGTAAACATATACTCACAGATGCATGGACTAGCGTGGGTGCCGTTGTCGGCTTAGTATTGGCGGCGGTGAGTGGATGGAGTGTCTTGGATCCGCTTTTTGCCTTGTTATTTGGTGTGAATATTATTATTGAGGCATTAAAATTATTGCGTTCATCCGTGAACGGATTGATGGATAAAACTAATCCGGTACTCCAACAAAAAGCCCATGATATATTGGAACACTACTGCCTTGAGCATGATATTTCGTTTCATCGTTTGCGTTTACGAGAAACAGGACAACGAATTTATGCGGATTTCCATATAGTTTTTCCGGATGGGACACCCATAGAAATTGCTCATGCTAAAGCCACAACATTAGAAAATGAAATCAGAAATGCCATGCCCAGACAAGCAGAAATCATGAGTCACCTTGAAAGCAGGTATTTGCCACCTAACCATAGTGAGGACAAGGAATATCTCTAATCTCGGGATATTTGTGGTAATTTGTGTAAGTTTGTCATGATTCTTCACAAACTGAACAAAATATGAACATTAAAATCGTATTACTGTTTTTATGCGCCGCTATATGTATATCCGGCTTTACTAATGACTTTGCAGCAATACCGCATAGTGCCGGCGCTCCGGTTTCTTCAACTGGCGCACCGGAAGAAACAACTTGTGCAACAAGTACCTGTCACGATTCAGCACCCCTCAATAGCGGTAAAGCAGTGACAGATTGTCGCATAGAAGGGCTTGAGCAAGGGCAATATTATATACCGGGGCATACATATCGTATGCACGTGAGCATTGCAGAACCGGAAATTGTGCGATTCGGATTTCAAATTGTTGCTGTAAACAAAGAAGGAAAAAACGTCGGCACTTTTCTTATTACGGACCCGGACCGTACACAAAGTATGCACAATGAAATTCGCTTGACAGACAGACAGTATCTGACATATACCTATGCCGGAACATCCGCTGTTGAAACAGGCAAGGGCGAATGGACTTTTGATTGGAAAGCACCCCAAACAAATGAGGAAGTCACATTCTATTTGGCTACGGTTTCTGCAAACAATGATGGCACGGATAAAGGTGATCTTTCTTATACGATGAGTAAAACAATAACTGTAAACTCGGCAACATCGGTAGCGGAAAGCACTCCCTTGAATTACCCGCAGTTAACGATTGCTCCAAATCCTACCAATGAAGAATCAATTTTCGTGAATCTATCCGATCCATCGGACAGTTCTCCAACATATACTGTGACAGCTATCAACGGACTGAGTATAAAACCCGTTTCGGTTACCAAAGTATCGGCAGACAGAGTAGAAATTCGATTCGCTAAGGATATCGCAAACGGTGTTTATACACTTACAGAAAGCAAATCACAAGTCACATCTTCGTTCATTATTCACCGCTGATAATCATGAGAACACCTATACTATTGACAACTTTCTTTGCCGTGATGATGTTGCTTATGTTTGCATCGGTACCGGAACATTCTATAACAGCAAAAGCATCAGCTTCCCATGAAAGCTCAACCGGTGCGCCCGGTGAGTTAACGTGTGCAGACGGTTTGTGTCATGATACATCACCGGCAGTACCTCAAGATTCGATGGGTAATGTTAGTCAGTTGATAATAAAAGAGCTTACGGATAATTTTGAATACAACAAAAAGTATGATGTAACATTACGTGTTGTCCGCCCGGGATTAAAAAGAGCCGGATTTCAAATTGTGGCTTTGGACGAATCTTACAGCAATGCAGGTCGCATAAGTCCATTGGCAAATTCAGCCACAACACAATTACAGCAGAATCAAGTATTCGGATTTAATCGTCGTTATATTACACATAAAGTTGGTGGCATTACACCAACAAAACCTGATACTTTGGAGTGGAAATTTACATGGGAATCACCCGTTTTTGATGTAGGAGATGTGACATTCTACTATGCTATCAATATTGCCAATAAAGATAATACCAATAAAAATGATACAATTATCACTCATCAGATCAGAGTTAAAAAGCCGCAAACAACATCAGTAGTTACTGCATCGAAATACGATGTGCTGGTTTCACCTAATCCTGCCCAATCAAGACTTACCATAGCTCATAACGCCATGGAAGAAAAATTTACAGATGCTATTATTTTCAATGTCTTAGGTAAAAAGGTTAAACACATTACCACCCGTGATGCTCAAGTTGATGGACTGCACACTATAGACATTCATGACTTACAAAAAGGTGCTTACACACTTGTTCTTTCTTCAGATAAAGGTAAGAAGCATCACATTGCATTTGTCAAAGAATAAGACTTTTTGCGTTTGTCACTTTGCATTGTGCAGACTATGAAATACCGTTCTATCAGTTTACTCTCTATTGTATGCTTGACATATTGTATGGTGGGTGTTTCCGAGGGATCTGCTTATGACGGTAGCGACGCATTGTTGAAGTCATTTCCAATATCTGCGAGCCACTACAGACCCAAAGTAGCCCTTGTATTATCCGGTGGCGGTGCGCGTGGTATTGCTCAAATTGGTGTTATCCAAGAACTTGAAAAACACGGTATTCCTGTTGATTATGTTGTCGGGACAAGCATGGGAGCAATCATCGGCGGTTTATATTCTGTCGGATACACTGCAGGAGAGCTTGATTCGCTGATTTTATCGCTTGATTGGCAAGAATTGTTTGGACTGACAAGCGAGCAAGACCGCGATAATATGTTCTTGGATCAGAAATTGGAGCAAGATCGTAATATAGTAACTTTGCGTTTTCGTGATTTCCAATTTGTCGTGCCACAAGCAGTATCGGAAGGTAATCTTTTTTCAAGTATTTTGCAAAGATTATTGTGGAAAGCACCTTATTTACCAAGCAGTAATTTCAACAAGTTATACCGTCCATTTAGAGCAGTGGCAACCGATTTAATCCGAGCGCAAAGCATTTCCTTAGCATCGGGCAATCTTGTGAATGCAATTAGAGCAAGTGCTACTTTGCCTTTGCGTTATTCTCCGGTCAAAGTTGATTCCATGCTCTTGGTAGATGGGGGAGTATTAGCGAATATACCTATTGAATATGCCCAAGAATTTTCGCCCGATATCATTATTGCAGTGAATACGACATCGCCGCTGCACTCCACCGACGAATTGGATAAACCGTGGAATGTTGCTGATCAAGTAGTTTCTATTCTGATGAAAAAGTATGAGGAATATAAAAGGCATCATCCTCATATACTTATCACACCCGAGCTGGGCAATCGGTCCAATTCTGATTATGAACAATTAGATTCAGTGATAATGTTGGGCAAGCAAGCGGTGTTGGCAATCATGCCGCGACTCCAATCATATTACGATTCCCTATGTGCAGAATCAGCAACAAAAGTACTAAACCGCGAAGTGCCGTCTTTCGGCTCTCGGCTCACAATGATGCGATTTAATGATCAGAAAGAACAAATTAGTGTGCCTATTTCCTCCCCAAAACAGATGGGAACTTTACTCCATTCGTCCATCCGAGACTCTTACCATAGTGCAGATGTACAGGCAAATGTATATGTGCAGGACAGCTTGCTAAATGTGTCTATTCAGCCACAATCAAAGCGAAAAATACTCCATGTCACGCAAGAAGGTAATGCAAAAGTTCCAGAAAGTGTTTATCGGTTGTTGCTGCATTCGTCTATATCTGAGAAAACTGCGTACATATTGCAGAGAGCGGTGAAAGCCTATTATGAGCGGCTTGGTTTATCGCTGACTACTGTTGCCAATCATTCTTATAATCAAGAAACGCAAACATTGCATTATGCACTTACACCGCAGAAAATAAATGAGCTTGAAGTTGTTAATGCCAAAGAGTCTGTGAAAGATATTGTGATAAAATTGCTTTCTATTTCCGAAGAAACGCCCCTCACTTCTATGGAAGAATTTGCGAATCGTTGGGAGGCATTGCTCGGCTCAGCTATTTTTGAATCTGCTACTGTTGAATTTGTTATGAACGCGAAACGCGGATACACTGCCATTGTAGAAGTCCGCGAAAAGCCAAATCAGGCAATACAAATAGGTGTTCGTATTGATAATGAACGGAATACACGTGCAGGCATCGGCTTTATCTACGATGAACTTATAGCTTCGGGTATTCGTTCCGATGCAAACATTGGTATTGGGGCACGTAATCAAAATATTCAACTGGGTCTTACTACCCGACGCCTTTTCGATACTGAGGCAACGCTTGGTATGCAAGGGTATCTTGATTGGAAATACATTTATCTTTATCGTAATGCAACAAATTTACCTACCGGGCAATATGCACGTCTTCGTGATGGTGAAATTGTTGAACAAAGAATGGGGATGTTGACGCGTTTTGGCAGCCGAGTAGGCAGAGACGGAGAACTTTTGGCGGGATTACGTTTTGAGCAACAAAGATTATACTCAATCAATGAAACGGGAGAGTTACCCTCATTTTCATCAATTGGCGCACTTAAAATCAATGCTCGATTTGATTCTGAAGACAAAAGTGATTTTCCAACAAATGGACGCATCTTGGATATGTCGCTTGAAACTTCGGTATTGAGTGGAGCAAGTTTTATAACATTTTCAAAAGTATCGCTGTTTACGCGTTCCACTACACAAATTGGAATTTTTACCATACGCCCATCTTTTCGTATGGGGTTCGCTGACAACACAACGCCCATACCCGAGTTTTTTACTATTGGCGGAGAAGACTCCTTTTTCGGTTTGCGCGAAGACGATAAACGCGGCAGACAGATCGCCCAAGCATCATTGGAAACTCGCTATAAATTTCCGTTTAGACTTCTGTTCGATACGTATTGTTCATTTCGTTATGACATTGGGTCAATATGGGAAACATTCCAAAATATCAAAATTGGAACATTACGTCATGGTGTGGGACTATTGTTAGGATTCGATACACCAATAGGACCGGCGAAATTTTCCGTTGGTCGCAGCTTCTATTTTCAAAGTGACCCCGATGGCGCTGTGCTTGGACCTTTTTTGGGGTATTTCAGTATTGGCGTTCGTATGTAAAGCATTCAATGGGTAAAGTGATTGTGTAAACGTCTTTGATGTATTAAGATCAGAAACACTCAGCTACCATATTTACTTTGTTTCCACCATAGGTTAAATAGAAGCTCTATCTAATTGAAAAATAAATATATCTACAACAAACTATCTCGAATATTACAGTAACTTTGATACCGTTCGGGATGAATGATGCCTAGGCGAACAGCTTCTAAAACAGCGCAATCCGGTTCATGGATATGAGAGCAGGTATTGAATTTACACTCATGTCTGAAATTTTCAAACTCGGTAAAGTAAAAGG
>JAYRWZ010000231.1:0-4259 GCA_041917875.1 Chloroflexota bacterium
AAATTGATGATAACAACCGCTTCAATAAACCCTACAATCCGTCAAAATATAAAATATTCATTGCTGTAGTATCCGCCCTACGCTTTATCACATTATCACTCATTTTTCTAAACAATCACCGATGAGTTGTGCAACAGTTACGCCTGTTAGCGGTAGTTTATGTTTCGTTTTGTTTATTCCAAATTCTGGTCACACTACCTACTTATTTATTTTTCATTTGAGTTGTTCTAATTAATGTTCTTATTCCGTATATCATTATCATTGAAGCCTTTCCTGTTTCAATAAAGTATTTTATTTCATTACCGTTTTGCACTTGAACTTGTCCAAACGTAAAATCCTTGTCTTGAAAACCTTTAAAGTCTCCATACATTTTGTCAGTTGCGCCTTGAATATTCTCTTTGCTTAATTGTCCGTCAAGACTTGTAAGTATTCGTCTTGTTGTCAGAATACTAAAATTGTCTTTGTCAATTATTGTTGAGCAAATAATTAGTTCATTTTCTACTAAGTCAAGTTGCAATCCTGAATAATTAAAGTCTGAATTAGATTCGTAAAAATTTGTCCATTTGAAGTTATACGGTTTCATTGTGCTTCTCTTGATTGAAGCAATGCAAATGTTATGTATGGATTTATCTGTTTTCGTCATTTTAAATTACCGCTAACTCTTATATTGGCGCAAAACGCCGTTTGTTTTCTCAAAACTACGAAAGTTTTCTTTTACTTTTCCCTTCTGTTTCTTTCTCTCATGAAGTATCATCGCTCACTGATCGAAGCGGAAATGAGGACGGCGTGAGTGCTGCTATCCCTTTTCCCCACAATTCTCCTCCCGTGGAGGGGTGTCCGCAAGGATGGGGTGGTTGTATTATTCGTACCGTATCTGTGACACTATGTCAATATACTTTACTCATATCTTTGATTGCAACCATGTGCGAATATCCATAAAATATTCTACCGCAGAACGTTCTGCATAGACAGTAAAGGTAGTGTGCAGTGCATCGAGAATTGATTGTGCAATCTGTGATTTTTCTGCGATTGTTTCTGCCCGTGCATAGCGCTGTAATCCCTGTAAAATAATTGTCTCGGCTTGATATAAACGATTACGTGACCGAAGAAAACGTGTCGTATTGCGAATAAAATAATCAAGCTCAAATGTATTATGTAATTCCGTGTGAATCATAATACTTAAAATCTGCGCAAAGGCATGCTCATCGGTAAGGTGTTCTCCTTCAGACAAAACTTTATTGCAATAGGATAATGCAGCAGTAAAATTCTGAATACCAAAGTAAGCATATGCCATCATATAATAGGCAGCAAGTCTTTGTTGTTTGGAAAATCGCGGTAACCACTCTGTAAGTACATCATTTTGCTCATTAATACGTGCGACGGCAGCATGGCAATTACCGCGTTTATTTTCTAAGGCGAGTGAAGAAACAAACCAACGTTCATATGCATATAATTGCACATAAACATCATCGCGTTTGGGGCTGAGTGTTTTAATTGAATCGGCTATTGCTGCCAGGGCGCGTTCACATTGTTCATACTGCGAATTTTTAATACATAATTGTGCATACAGAGCATGCTCGGCAATAATTTGTGTGCGCATTTCCATTGTGCCTTTTTTGGGGATTTCAAAACGCAAAAATTTCTCCATGCGCCTCAAAGAAATATCCGGTTCGCCGATAGCATTATAATATTCTCCCAGAGCAATGGAATACATACCCTGCGCCGTGCGTGATAGCAGATCTTTTTCATCTAAACTGAGCAAAGGGGCAATGATGGTATGTATTTTCTGTAATTCTTGTTCTGTTCGCGGATATGATTGTTGCCTTTGCACAATACGAAAGCGAAAAAGCGCATCGGAAATAAGGGAATAATTTTCAATTTGCCGTAAAATATAATTGCGCCCTTCAATAATTTCTTCAAGGCGAATACCGGATAATTCATCGGATGAATACACGGCATTGATATATTCACGAATAGCGATATAGTAGAGCCGGAGAAAAGCATCATTATCTTCTGCAAAACGCCGTGCTTTATTGAGAATACGTGCTGCCTGACGATGCAAACCCTTCGATTCAAGTATTTTGAATTCTTCTATCATGTCCGTCAATTCTGACTCTGCATCTTTGTAAGCACCATAGTTTTTGAGTGCATCAATAATATGTTCGTACAGATATTGCTTTGCCATAGAAAAATTGCGGGTTAAGGGTTCATTGCCCATTGCTTTCTTTAATGCAACTTCATCGTAATTCGGTTGTGCAGCAATGGCATCGAATAATTGCATATATGCTTTGTTGCCCTGCTGAAACCCTGCATGCAATTTGACATATCGTCGCTCCGCTTTGCTGAGTGCATGGATTAATTCGTGAATATCATTGCGTGAGGTCATGACTATGAGATGCTGAAAATGTACGACAAAACAATCCTTAAAAATAAGGAGATAGAGCAAAATAGCGTTCTATTTCTTCTTGATAGGATACTGAAAATGAATGGCAATATGGCTTTACACCTTGCAAACAGAGTGCGAATTTCGCATCCGTTACGACAGTATGATCTCCATTTTTTTTAAACTTTTAAGGTGTTTTATGCAATTCCTTCAACTTTTTCGGTTTATGCCACCGCTGCAATGTCGGGGTATGGCTATGTTCGTGGCGGCAATTATTATCCATACTTTCTGCGGCTATGCCCTCAATGCACAATCGGTGCGCTATCGCGATGAGGTTTTTACTTCTCTTTCACGTAATACGAGCGTGACATATGGCAGTGCTACAGGTATCAATAATCAGCCCGTGACATTGCAATGTGAGATATTCCAACCCTCCAATGATACGGAAACCAAGCGCCCACTGTTGATTATGGTGCATGGCGGCGGATTTACAACGGGAAGCCGTTATGATGATCGCATTTTGCTTGTGTGTTCCACCTTTGCGCGTCGTGGTTTTGTGACCATATCACCAAGTTACAGACTTGGTTTGGAATCAAACTCCACGACATCGTTTTTTGAAGCGGTTTTGCGCGGTTCTCAGGATATAAAAGCACTTGTACGCTTTTGTAAATATTACTCAACCCAGCTTGGTATTGATACCTCTTTAATATTTGTCGGTGGCGGTTCTGCTGGCGGTTATATAGCTTTGGCAACGGCATATCTCGATAAACAAAGCGAGTATGCTGCGGGTACGAATATCAGTCGTTGGGGGCAACCCGAAGGTACAAGCAATACTATTACGCAGCGCACTTCACGCATACGGGGAGTGGTGAATCTGTATGGTGCTCTTTTTGATACCCAATGGATGGAATCCGGTAATGTTCCCGTTGCATCATGCCACGGCACTAATGATCAGACGGTGCCTCATACTGCCAATACCTATGGTATGTATTCCACGCCGGCAATAGGTGCACGTGCGCAATCTGTCGGCATTCCTCATGATGAATTGCTTATTACGGGGATGTGGCATGGACCTGCCGTTACGGAAACGGCATACTGGACTCAGATGGTCAATTTTACGCGCGATTTTCTGTATCCCATAGTCTCGGAAAGCATTAATGCGGCAGTTCCCGCTGTGCCTGCTTTAGTGTTTCCCGCCGATAATGCCTCACAAATCGCCATACCTGCTGCTTTGCGCTGGAATCGTGCTGCCAATGCGCTTTCCTATACATTGCAAGTAAGTACACAGCCATCATTTAGCACTACGATTGTTCAACAGACACTTAATGATACTGTCATGAATGTCACTGGATTGAATTATGGCACAGCATATTATTGGAGAGTAAAATCACAAGGGCAACAGAATCGTGAATCTTCGTGGAGTGCGGTACGGACATTTTCTACGGTGCCGTCACCGCCGCCTACGCCGCTCCTTGTCTTGCCCAATGATAATTCGGTCAATAATAGTCTTACACCCCGTATGATCTGGCGGCGTTCGGCTCAAGCCACACAATATCAATTGCAGATCAGTACAACGGCGGCATTTACATCATTCATTGTTGATCAGACAAGTACAGACACCACTGTTCAAGTCTCGGGATTGCAATATGCGACTCAGTATTATTGGCGAGTCAGAGCATCGCATCAGTCTTCTGCATCGGCATGGAGCGCATCACGTTCCTTCACCACGCTTTATCAGACACCGTCAATGCCGGTATTGGCATCACCGATGAATAATGCGACGGGGACGAGCATCTCACCACGATTGGTCTGGAAAAGAGCGACATCTGCCATCCGCTATGCCGTGCAAGTCAGTACCGTAGCAACATTTGCTACC
>JAYRWZ010000232.1:0-12361 GCA_041917875.1 Chloroflexota bacterium
ATCCTGATACTGATCGTGATGGGTTAATAGACGGCGATGAAGTAATGCGCTATGCATCAAATCCATTAAAAGCCGATACTGATATGGATGGTCTGAGTGATGCAGACGAAGTGCGTTCATGTACCAATCCGAGTAATCCCGATAGTGACGGCGATGGTATTATTGATTCGAAAGATACCACACCATGTAAATGCAGCGGTGAAAATATGGCAACTCCATTAGCAAAACAGCCATGTCCATGCGAAGAAAAACCGCAAATTCCGGCGACAACAAAAGAAAATAAACAAATATCGCCCGAAATGACAGAAAAAAAAACAGAAAAACGTCGCTTCGATATGGATATTCGCTTTAAGGTAAATAGCGATGAATTAGATTTTACTCAACCGCAGACAGCAAAAAATTTGGAAACGCTCAAAGAATATATTAATCAATCGTGCAATGATTTACGTGTGGTGCTGGAAGGTCACGCTTCGGGAGAGGGTAACTCTTCGCATAACAAACGGTTATCGGAGCTTCGTGCTCGCCGCATACAGCGATGGCTTGAAGAAGAAGGTGTGCAAAAAAATCGTATTCTCGGCACTTCGGGCTATGGTGCCAGCCGTCCGCGAGTGCAAGAACCCCCGCAGCAAGAACAATGGCGATATTCGCCGGAACAATTAGAAGAATATCGTAAACAAAATCGCCGCCTCACCGTTCGTGTAGAAAAAGATTGTGTGTGAAGAGAAAAAAGTGGGGATGGAGTACTATGCTGTGAGATATTTATTTCATAGTTCTCAGTATTTTTTATGATACACTATAATTATTCAAAAAAAGTTGAAAAAAGATATATTTTTCTTGTAAGTAATAGCGATATTTATCTGAGATATATTATTTTTTAGAAAAAGTCTGTGAGAAATGTAAGGAACATAAAAAAGTCCTTACTGTGAGAGAGTAAGGACTGTGAAGCGCACCCGGAGGGACTCGAACCCCCAACCTTGTGAACCGGAATCAGACGCTCTATCCATTGAGCTACGGATGCTTAATTCTTGGGGCTGCAAAAATACGAATAATTTTCGATTATCGGTTGCTTGCCAGCAATTCGCCGTCGCTAAGTTCAATAATACGGTCAGTTCTTTGAGCAAAATCTTGGTCATGTGTGACAGCGATGATGGTTTGGCCAAACTCTGCCGTCAATTCGCGAAAAATGCCGAACACTATGTCGGAGTTAGATTTATCTAAATTGCCCGTCGGCTCATCGCCCATAATAATTGTTGGGTTATTGATTAAAGCACGTGCTATGGCAACTCTTTGTTGCTGCCCGCCGGAAAGGGTGTTCGCTGTCTTGAGCGCTTGATCGGCGACGCCCAATAAACGTAATTTTTCATAGGCATCATGCTCAATTTCGCTGTCGGATTTTTTACCGAGTTTTAATGCCGGCAGCATCACATTCTTTATACAAGAAAATTCAGGTAATAAAAAGTGAAACTGGAACACAAAACCTATATGCTCATTGCGAAAGTCCGATAATTGATTGAGAGTTTTTCCCGTTAATATTGTGTCGTTTATTTCGAGCGTACCTTCATAATCTGTGTCCATAGTGGAAAGTACATATAATAAAGTAGATTTTCCGGAACCCGATTTGCCGACCAAAGATAAAAATTCTCCGCGCTGAATGGTAAAAGAAATATTATTCAGCGCTTTAAATTTTACCGGCGCAGTAAAATATTTTACAATCGAAGAACATCGTAAAACAATATTGTTCATTTCTTTCATCATTTTCCTCTGATAATTTCAACGGGGTCAATTTTTCCGGCTTTTCTTGAAGGTAAATAGCCGGCAGTAGCAGTTGTCAATAATCCAAATATTAATCCTATGGCATAGTACAGCGGAGAAAAACTCATCGGTAAACTTGTAAGATTAATGACACCTTTGGCTTCGAACGGTATTTTTGATATGCCATAAGAAAGTCCTAAGCCCACTATTAAGCCGGCAAGTGCCCCGCCCAAACCCAATGTTAGTGCTTGTATCATAAAAATTGCTTTCACGTCACCGCCGGAAAAACCCGTAGCTTTTAAGATTGCAATATCACGCATTTTTTCGTAAATTGTCATATTGAGAATATTGTAAATACCAAAACCGGCAACAATGAGTAATGCCACCGACACTGAGTATGTGATGGTATTGCGCAAAGTAAAACTCACTAAAATAGAAGCATTCGCTGTTTCCCAGTCTTCTGCTTTATATCCGAATATATTGCTGTATAATTCCGATTTATCTTTGGCTTTATACAAATCCCGTAATTTGATATTAATGTCGGTAATAAAAGATTTATCTTTTTGCAATAAACGCTGTGTGGTATGCAGTGTAGAGTATGAACGGCTATTATCAATTGCTCCGATACCCATTTGCACAATGCCGACAATGCGCAATAAAACACGAGTACCGGTAACAGTGGTAACATTAATGTTGTCGCCAACGCTAACTTGCATGGTTTCTGCCAAACCCGAACCGATAATAATGCTGTTATCGGTTGTGAGCACATCATAGAGATTGCCGCTTATAAGCTTATCGCCTATGCCGAATAATTTATGTTCTTCCAAAATATCAACACCTGCAATGGTTCCACCAATTTCATGCTGACCATATTGATAAAAAACCTGCGCCGTTAATAGTGGCGATGCACCGTACACATCTGCATCTTTGCGAATATAGTCAAGCATTGTAAGTGCATTGCGTAATTTTTTTTGTTCATTTTTCGGACGTTCATGATGCACTTTGATAATTTCATTATTGCCTAATAAACGTTGCATTACCGAAGGTTCTCTTCTTTGAATATCTCGATAAATATGAATATGGGGCGTGGCGCTTAAAGTCAAATCTTCAAGAATATTATTAATTCCCGTCATCATACCAATCATCGCAATAAACACAGAAATGCCAAAGGTGACACCAAGTGCAGCAATAAAGGTTTGTTTTTTTCTCGACATAAGATGAACGAATGCAATTTGAGCGGCTAAGGTGTAACGTGTCATGGTTTTACAATGAGGGTTGATGAATTGATGCCGGAAAGTACTTCCACATAATCAAAGTTTTGTGCGCCGATGCGTATATGTTGCGTTTTCCTTTCGCCATTGTTTTCTATGATTACGGAGTCTTTGCCTTTTATAAAATCGCGGGGTATTGTTAATGCTTTCGGATTGGAACGAATAATAATATTGCCTTCAGCGCTGAGAGCAACTATTCCCGTGGGTGGCGATGTGATAAAATCGGCATCCACACGTATAGTTTGATTTTGTTTTTGCAATATGGGATATATTTTTGTGATAATGGCATCGAATATTTTTCCATTGTAGGAATCTAAGGACACTGCGACTTTCTGACCCACGGCAATTTTGCCGACATCATTTTCATCCACGTATAATTGTGCATAAATACGGGAACGCGAACCGAGTAAAGCAATAGCGTCATTTTTTCGTACCGATTCGCCGCGTTTTTTATAGAGTTCATATATCATACCGTCGATATTACTGATGATGCTTACATTGTTTTTATCTTTTTCGGCGGTAATTTTTTGTACTTTGACAGCTTCCATCTCATTGCGCAATCGTTGTTGTGATTGGTCGAAGCGTTGTTTCGACATTTCATATTCTTTTTTTGATGTTGTGAATTTCAACGATGCTCTTTCATATTCTGCACTTGAGACTGCTTTTTCGGCAAAGAGACGCGAATAGCGGACATAATTCACAGAATCATCATTCATTTTGGTGCGTGCATTGCCCATAGCTTGACGCAATTCCTGCAATATGGGCGAAGCCGGTGATGCATTAAGGGTTGCCAAGGCATAGCTTTGTTCGCTGGACACAAGTTTTGCGATTTGCACATCACTGTCCAAATCGCACAGAATATCACCATTGGCGACAGTATCGCCTTCTTCCCGATAGACAGCGGTGATAATGCCTTCTTGTTGAGCATAGACTTTATATTCGTCATAAGGCGCTATATAGCCCGTGGCATAGACCGCTTCGGTAACAGAACGCATTTCGGGATATGTTGTCGTGGAGCTTTCACGGCATGAAACAAAAAGGAAACTGACACTCATTATGGCAAGTAGATACTTCATAGAGATTCGATGTGTATAGTTGAATTGAAGTGTAAATTGCACTTTTTTTTAGCAAATTCCAATGATATTCGCAATATTTAGCCGAGAATCGCCGGATTTCTCGGCAAACATTTCCTTTCTTTGTGCTTTTCGACCTATTTTTGCGAGGAACAGATTTATGATGAACTATGCGAAATTTGATACATTGTATTATAGTACTGATGGTGATGGAGGAAACTGCATTGTTTTCACAGCAACTTTTCACGAATAAAGGCAATAGTGACACAACATTTCTTCACCGATCTCTTCATGACGGGCGGTTGGTGTTTCGACCCCTGACTGCGAATCCGTTCGAAGGGCGCGTTGGCACGATGTATCAAGCTGATGATAACAAATTGCGTTTAGATATAGGCAATAGCATTGATTTGTTCCGATTGACCGACGATGTGTGGGTTGGTGCGGATTTTTATACTTATACACGATTGCGAAGCGAAGGGAATTTCAAATTCCCTGTGGAAACGTCCGATTATTTCTTTGGGATCAATGCTTCCACTGTCCCATTGCGGCTTGGCAATATTCCGCATCCTTTCGCTTTTCGCTTACGGCTGGCACATATTTCTTCTCATCTGGTGGATGGTTTGGCAGACAATACGGGAAGGTTAAGCCCACAACCATTTGTGTATAGTCGTGAATTTGCAGACTTTACGGCAGCACTGTGTATGAGATGGTGGCGACCGTATATTGGCATTAACTATGTGTGGGCAACCCAGCCGCGCTCGGCGGAAAGAATAATCCCTTCCGTGGGTTTTGATTTTGAGCATCCCATCACTGCTTCGATGTATGTGCACGGTGGTATAGATTGTAAAGCGGTTGGGGTCAATGGGCTCTATGAAGGACAAATTTCGGGACAAACAGGTTTTTTATTCTACAATGATAATAGCACCGCTACGGCGCTTAATGTTTATTGGTTCAGCGGACGGAGCATTCACGGTATGTTCTTTACGCAAAGGGATGCCTATCTGGCAATTGGATTTCAAGTAATGTTTTAACAATTTTGATGGTTTTTTCATACTATGGCAGATCAATCTCAATGTATATGTACGCTTCAAGTCGCCCCTTTGACCGGAGCAGTGATGACAACTCTTGCAAAACATTATCCCGAAGCGGATTTCCGTTGCCGTGAAAATGATAAAACGATTATTATTCAAAATCGTGATTTGCCGAACGATATCCTCGACACTATTCGTTTGGATTTGTTATTTTATGATCGTAATCCAACATTGCCATTAGAAAATTTATGCTCAAACCTTCATAATTATATTCCCAAAAATGAATCGCAACGAGAGATGCTATTGTATGCCGAAAAATTGATTACATTTAATGATGACAGTGTTGGAGCAGGTTTATATATTTATGGCGAGGCAGGCATAGGAAAAAGCCATATTTCGGTTGGTGTCAGTAAACAATTTATGAAACGCGGTTTGCAATCTAATTTTCAATTTGCTGATAGATTTACGCTCAGCACAAGCACGAATTTACAACCCGGACAGGTGTGGATTATTGATGATATGAATAGTGGTTATCATTTATCCTCACGTCTGTTTAAACAAGTGGTGCTCAATGCTCATGAGCGCGGAGGCAGGGTGTTTGTGACAAGCAATAAAGATTATGATGAGTTAATGACGGAAATGTTTGTTGGTGACAGTAAAGCCAATCGTATGCGCTATGAAGATCGCACAAAAGGAATGTTTAAGATATTGCATGTCGTGGGCAACAGCCATCGCCAAGCCAATGCATGGTATTTATCATAGACCGAGAGTGAGAGTTCTCGGCATTTTGCATCGTTACACATCAAGAAAATCAATCAAGAAAATCTCTGCAATCACTTTAATCTTGGCATAAAGAGGAAATAATTGATGTTAGAATGTACGGTTATAGTAAAAAACAGAGCAGGATTACATACACGTCCTGCGGCAATGTTAGTAAAATTATCGGCGAAGTATAGTGCGGAAATTTATTTGGAACGTGACGGCATGAATATTAATGCTAAGAGTATTATCGGTGTGATGACTCTTGCCGCTGAACAAGGTGCCGTGCTGATATTACGAATATCAGGTAATGATGAGCTTGCTGCACAAAAAGAAATAGTAGAGTTTTTTCATAATGGATTTGGTGAATTGTAACTACTGATACTGCTTTTGTTATGTTATAGTATCTGCCCGAAAGTTAACAAATTATTGTCGGGGTCTCGCAAAGTTCTTTAAGTCGTTTTGTCAGTGCAGCACTCTCAACAAATAGTAATACATCGTTGCCCGAATGTCTTGTAAATTTCGTAAAAGTCCTGTCTTGGGGGCAGTATAGGTGTGGTCAGGGGCTATGTGTTTGCAAAACTTAGTCATAGGATGGTTGTTTGGCAAAATCTATATATTCTGTTAGCGATATTCTTCCTGTCACATAGTCCCTGATTATTTCAATTCCTTTTGGTGTTGGTTTAAAACCTTCAAACATATTACTTTCTCAAGCATTTTCAGCGCTTTCTAAAGGTTTCAAGTCCTAAAATGTCACACCCATTATTGTCAGGTTAGTTCGGTCTATTTCTATTGTGTTAAACATACCTATTCAATTGTTGATTCTCTTCAAATTTGCGAAATCTTTATGCCACATCGTTTGTATTCTCAAAACTACTGTATCCATCCGAATATGAACCATAGGAAGAGGAAAAGTGTCGTTTTACGCAAACCGAATATCCTTATCATTCGGAATCGTATCATCTTTTGATAAGTTCCATTGTACTTTAAAAATCAAACAATTCACCTAATAATCCTTTTCTATTTTTATAACGGCTGTCGCTGTCTTTATTATAGCGATTATCATGGTCTTTGGAAAAACGTTGACTTTCACCATACGTATCTGTCTTGCTATGTTTGACATTTTGCGAAGCACGTTCAATAATTTTATCAAGTTCTCCGCGGTCAAGCCACACGCCGCGACACTCCGGACAATAATCAATTTCAATACCATTACGGTCTGTCATGAGTAAACTCACATTGCAATTTGGACATTTCATAAGGTTAAATGTTTAATGAGTGATTTTTTTCAACAATGTAGTACCCCTTTTAGAGATAGAGTCAATTTGCTGAGTAGATTTGTTTATTAATGTGTCAAGTTCTTTTACCTTTTCGGTTTCTTTACTTATAAGCGAGTCAAGCGTCAAAACTTTTTGTGTTTCTTTGTTTATGAGAGAATCCAAAGACTGTGTCTTGTTTTTTAGCTTATTAAGTTCGCTTTCAACTTCATTGCTTAAGTTTCCACAAGACGCTAATAGAAACATTGCTGATATTGTGAAAAAAACATTTCTGTTCATCCACTTTAGAGATAGTTTATGTACCGATGTAATATTCATTCTATTGTGCCATTGTATTAGTATTCATTATTTCATTGCCGTATTTTTTATTTTCTCTTGTATTGATTGTCATGATATTTTATATAAACTTTTGAAACAACCATTCTGTCAATACCCTTTGTCCATCCCAATATTATAGTCTCAAGGTTACGTTAACAGTGTAATGTATGCCCTTCATATCCTATTGTTCTTATGTGCCGGTTGTCAGCTTGTTCGATTGGTATAATGCCATTCTGTTTCCTTCTGAGTCTTCAAACTCTGCAACAAGCCCAATGCCATTATCTGTTTTGGGATATAGAATTTTACCGTCATGTAATATTGCTGATGTCAAGGTCTCGTCAATATTTTCTGTTGTGAAATAAAGTACTACCCCGTCTTTTGTCGGCTTGTAAATTTCACCTTTTACTAATGCTCCTGAAATTCCTGATTCCCCATCAGTCACGGGGAATAAAGCCATTTGATTGTTGTCAATAAATTCTATAGTAAAAACAAAGCCGAACACTGCGCTATAAAATGTAATTGCCCTATCAATATTAGTCACGGGGATTTCAAAGTAAATTACCGGATTTGATTTTTTTGTCATAGTATTATTGTAAGTTTTTTGCAAAGTACTTTTAGATTTTTACCAAACGTTTTGCCTTTAATTTGCTCCGTTTATCTGTTTTTTTAAAAAAAGCGCACACATCCGCGACGAAGAAAGTACATAGACAAAGATTAGAAATCAGAGAAAATCACTTCTCATGTATATACATGTTGCGAAGCGTGTAAACTTGCGAAAAAGAAATTAACTTAGCTGTTTTTCTTAATTTCATAAGTAAAACAAAAAAACTAATCGGACTACTAAATCGGGTTTGTCTCATTACATGATTATAAACTTAATGTATTACAATCAATTGAGACTGAATTACAATATCGCCCGAAATAACGCTTACATTATAATGTCCACTGAGCAAGTCTTTAACAGGTAGTATAACTGTTTGTTTGCCAATACTTAGAGCATTAAGATTTTCTGTTTTGACCAAAATACCATTGACATCTCTAATTTCGATAATTATTCCGGTTGGCTGTTTTAGCGTAAATTCTATGGAAACATATTGAAGTGAAGGATTCGGAAACAATGCCAAACCTGTGTGAATTACAGAATTTTCTTCATTGATACTCGCAGCAAGTATTGAGAAAGTGCGTATATCACTGAACTCTCCCCAGCCGGTTTTATTTCTCGTTTTCATACGCCAGAAAAATGTCTTTCCATCTTCAAGGTCTTTGACTACTGTTTTCTCAGCTGTGATATTTGAATCTCTAAAAATAAAAGAATCGAAATTTTGCGAATTGCTTATTTCAAGCAAATTAACCAAAGCAGGTGCATCCGGCGACTTAGCAGACCATGAGAACTCAATATCATTTTCAACCGTTTTCATATTATCTGCCGGCGCTATCAATTCGGGAGCATCAGGTAGTTTTGGCTGTACAGCAGTAAATTCATATATATCGGAGTAATTATTCCAAACACCATCGGAAAAAGCCGCAACACGCCAATACATCTTGATATTCCACTCTAATTTGTCGAATGTTCTTGTCGTATCTTTTAGAGTCGAATCCTCCATAATATCGGTGAGAAATAATTTGTCTGAAGAGACTTGTACTTTGTATTTCTCTGCAATAGGATTAGTGTTATTCCAAGAAAGTGTTACCTGATTTTCTTTTATTTCTGACTTATCTGCCGGAGAAACTAATCTGACTTTCGGAGCTGCTATTGCTATTTGGAACGAATACGTCATACTGTAATCACCCCATCCGGCGGTCGTTTTGGCACGAACTCTCCAATAATATGTTGTATTATTTATCAGATTAGCTACTGTAGTTTTTTCATCCTTTAAAGATTCATCTTTTGTAACAATATTATTAAAGTCTTTATCCAATGCCAATTCAAAGCCATAATTTGTAGCAGTATTCGATGATTTGCTCCATTGAAAATTAACAGTATTCTGATTAAGGTAATCCATATCGGGAGGAGAAATCAAAGCGACTACACTAGGAAGGTTTGAACGCAATAGCACAAATCGGTTTGGAGACTCGGTCATTGCATAAATCTTACCATCGGGTGCTTGTCGTACATCACGGAAACGCGCATAACCATTCATGCTCCTTGTTGAAGATACTCTTTTATTGTCTTTCATCTTTAGCCAATGAATGTGGGTGCCTGCCAATGCGCCAATTAAAATATCGGATTCATTGTTTGGTTGTCCATTCTTGATAAAAGTCATACCACTGGGGGCAATAGATGGAACCCAATAGGTAAGGGGAAGCTCCATTCCCGGAAGAGTTGTATCCGGTGTTATCCGAGATCCATCGTAGTTGATGCCAAATGTAACTGCGGGCCAACCATAATTAGTATTTGGTGTAATCAAATTGAGTTCGTCTCCACCTCTGGGACCATGTTCATGCGCATAGATTTCACCTGTTGCAGGGTTCATTGCCATTCCTTGTATATTGCGATTTCCCCAACAAAATATTTCAGGTCTTGTATTCGGAACGCCGACCAAAGGATTGCTTGTGGGTACACTTCCGTCATCATTAAATCGCAATACTTTACCCAAATGGTTATTCTTGTTTTGCGCATTGTTCGGTGTGCCACGGTCGCCTACTGACATATAGAGAAAATTGTTCCTATCGAAAACAATACGGCTGCCAAAATGAGCTCCGGAGTTAACAATAGGCAATGCTCTAAACAATTCAGTGAAATTTTGAAGTTGGTTACCTACAAGTATTCCTCTGCCTAATGCCGTTGTTTGTCCGCCGGTTGCGGCAACTGCGTATGTAAGATACACAAAATTATTACTGCTGAAATTCGGATGTAAGGCAATATCCAATAGTCCACCTTGTCCATTCTGTGAAATAGCGGGCACACCACTTATTTCAGTAAGAGTACCGGTAGAAATAATATATCTATAAACTTTCCCTCTTTTCTCCGTAAACAGTACTTCATTATTGTTTATAAACGTAAATCCCCAGGGCGCAGAAATATTATTGAGCAATACTTTCTCTTCAAATAATTCAGGGGCTTGTGAAAATCCGGGATTAGGGGTGAATATAAGTGTGACAATGAGCATTGACATACCTATTAGGGTTCTGAGATGTAACTCAGAAAAGAAGAAAGATTTTTTTGTTGCTTTCATAGTGTTAATTTATTAATTGTTTTGATAAACTTTTTTTGGTTTCATAGTATATGTTATATGGTCGCATTACTACTAAACTCTTGCTAAGAACCGAATTGATTGTTATATTATTGTAACCGGATGCTTAGTGTCAACCTAACATTGCCCTATAACGTTTTTGGACTTTGCGTTCATGTGGGTTGATCTTCGCTGATTTTTAATGTGGAGCACAAAACTGTCAAATTGCACTCAACTCGAATAGAAGCACAAAACTTCAAGTTTGCATGTCACCCCGCTTGATGCAAACTCCTATGCTTACTCCTCCACAGTCCGACACGTGCACAACTTGTTTCTGCAAAATTACAAAACCGATGGGAGATAACAATCGCGTAAACTAACCTTGTAATCCACCAAAATTCAAACTATCTTGTATTCCGCTGTCCGGATACGTTTTATACCAATATCAATTGTTTTTCTAAAAACCGATGAGTTGAGCATTTGTCCGCCTATAGAAGAACAGTTACTGCTGTTATAGAGCAGGGCTTCTGTCGTCCATGGTCAAGTTTACATTCTTCAACCCTTTTCAAATTCAGAACTTGTCTAAACAAAAGCCGGGAAGTTGAACATTCGTTTATCTGTAAAATCAAGGACAAGTTACACAAAGAGAACAACTCCCCGATATGAAAGTAACAAAAAAAATACGTTAGCAGCAAACAGCGAAGTGATTCGTAAAGAAAAACAACTCGCATTTCACTCTAAACATTCTCTGAACTCAATTATTGTTTGCATCATCCATAAACGTAGAACGGGGTGTCATCGGCGTTGCTTATTCATTGATAATGAGATAGTTAAGCCGCCATTTTCATTGAACTTGTCTATTGATGTTTTACTCTTTGGCAAAGAAACGGCATTCTTGAAATGCTGATGGAAAAAAACGTTCTCTTATTTGCAGCCAGGCAACAATTAAAGCACTTTATGTTGATGGAATTCATACGCCTTGCAAAAGGAAAGGCGATAAGACAGGCTACCAAGGACGTAAAAAAACTACAGACACAAGCATACTTGCCTTTGTCAAGAGAATGGATTATCGTGCTTGCGCAGCTCTTATCGGAGGAAATCATAATGATTTCTGTCAAGTTGATTATCATTATAATAATGATACGATCATTATCAAAAGGTGGTATTATGATTGCCAAAGGTAATTGTCAATGCTGATAAAGAATTTGATTGCATAAAGTTGTGCAGAAAGATATTTCGTATGAATCTCATTCCGAATATCAAAAAAAAAGACGGAACCTTCGCACAATAAAACGCGGAACAAAACGATGCTTTAATCAAGAAGACTATCAGTTACTATATGTCAATGAATGTTTATTTGCTTGGATTGATAGCTTTAGAACACTTGCCATCAGATAGGAAAAAGTCAGTAAACCATCTTGCCTTTTGGCACATAGCCTGCGCTATTATACTTTTAACCAATCCTTAAACGAGTTCGAATATAGTAATCACAAATATAGAGTTCAATTAATTAAAAAAATATCTTAACTTTATTTATTATTCATCAAATCAATATGGAATTTTATTTCATAGTGGAAATTGTTGTGTGTATAGCATCCAGTAAACCGTTTGTATATCTGTCGCCATTTAATTTCCAGAACATAATACCGCCTAATCTGTTGTTTATTGCATATTCAGTTTTGAGTGTTACCGATGTTTTGTCATCAT
>JAYRWZ010000233.1:0-14331 GCA_041917875.1 Chloroflexota bacterium
GAGGTCACTCAGAAGAAGTTTGTTTACTGCCCTGTAGTGCTGATCCAATAATAGCACTTGTTAAATTCTGTGCTTCATCACTACCATTACCCAAAGTACAGCTCGCATCAGGATGACCATTACAAGAGCCACATAGTGGACTTCCGAAAAGATTTCTATATGGGACAGAAATTAAACTAAGAAAAAATGACTCCTTTGCCCATCTTGCTCCTTTATGCACTACATCATCTTGTATTGTATGAAACGCTTTACCGAGGGTAATCTTTTCCGTTAACGATAATTTGGCAAAAATACTATTATTGCCTAATATCTGAAACACATCATTCACTGCACCACTAATATTACATGTGATTCCATCTCATCATCTTCTTCCTTGCCATTATACCCATAACGGTAATCGCCATTTGCATCGTACCAATTTCTGCGACGAATAAACACTTGTTTCAAAGGTGTTTATCTGTATGAACACAATTGTCTTAACCTTTGTCCAACTTTAAACAATGCTTTCAAAACTACAAAAGAGAAACGAGATAGCAGCATAGATGGGGCGTAATCACGGGGTTTAACTACACAATGCAAATATGTTGTTATCACCTAATATAGGTGTGAATATTGTCGCACTAACAAAAAAAAAGCCCATATCCTTAAAACAGATATGGGCTTCTCTATATAATACACATTTGATTATGTCACGACGCGGCGACGACTATTGGAACGGCGTGGTGGTAACTCTGGTTCCGGTGCTACTTGTTCTAATGTAATAGCATCTGCACCAAATATATTACCAATTTCACTTGTTACTAACATTTCTTGATAGCGACGGATACCTGTTCCGGCAGGCACTAACTGCCCAAGAATAATGTTTTCTTTAAGTCCATTGAGTGTGTCTAATTTTGCAGCAACCGATGCCTCCGCCAATACACGGGTAGTTTCTTGGAACGAAGCAGCCGATAACCAGCTTTCTGTTTGCAGCGATGCTTGAGTAATACCAAGTAATACCGGTTCAGCAACAGCGGGGGTCGCAGTTTCTGCAATCACCTGCTGCTTTTCTTTTTTAGCAAGTTCATTATTGACTTCACGCAATTTTTTCTTGGTAATGAGAGCACTGACTTTTAAGCGCGATTCACCTTTATCTAAAACTTTCATCAATAATTTAAGTTCATTGTTAGTATCCATGAACTTCATTTTATCAACTTGGTCATTTTCAAGGAATGTGGAATCACCTGAATCAATGATGCGCACTTTTTGTAACATTTGACGAACAATCGTTTCGATATGCTTATCATTGATTTTCACACCCTGCATACGGTAAACCTCTTGAATTTCATTCACAAGGTACTCTTGGACGGCACCGAAACCTTTGATACGTAAAATATCATGCGGATTAATAGAACCATCGGTTAATCTGTCACCTGCACGTACCAAATCGCCGTCTTGAACCAACACATATTTACTTGTAGCAACCGAGTGTTCAGTTCGTGTCTGACCATCTAAACTTGTGACAGCTATTGTTCTTTGTCCACGTTTTGCTTTCTCGAAAGAAACAATACCGTCAATATCCGCAATAATAGCCGGATTCTGAGGGGCGCGCGCTTCAAACAACTCGGTTACTCGAGGTAAACCGCCGGTAATATCGCGCATACGACCACGATCACGAGGAATTTTTACAAGTTTAGTACCAATGATAACATTATCGTTTTCATCAACAATGATTTGTGCACGAGTCGGAATGATATATGTTTGTAATGGTTCACCATTTTCATCAACAATTTCAAGTGCAGGCATTTTTGTTCTGTCGCGCGAATCTATCACTACTTTCGTGATGTGACCCGTTTGCTCATCATTTTCCTCACGGAAAGTGACATTCGGAATAAGGTCTTTGTATCGAATAGTACCCGCTTTTTCAGTAATAATTACGGCATTGTAAGGATCCCAGTCATAAATTATATCGCCTTTTTTGATTTTGTCGCCATCATTGACTTTGATCACGGCACCATAAACGGCATCATATTTAGTGAGAATTCGATTGCTGTCCGGCTCAACGATATTGATGACACCGCTTCGGCTCACAACCACATTCTGCGGCTCTTCTTCTTCTTCCGAAATAACTGTTTTAATGTTTTCAAACTGAATAACACCATCAAATTTGGCAACGACAACAGAAGATGAAGAATCCAACATAGCAGTACCGCCTGTGTGGAATGTACGAAGCGTAAGCTGTGTACCCGGTTCACCAATAGATTGCGAAGCAATAGTACCGACGGCTTCCCCAATGTCCACTAACTGACCCGTTGCAAGATTTCGTCCATAGCATTTTGCACATACACCACGGCGTGATTCACATGTAAGTACAGAACGAATCATGACAGATTCTATAGATGTTTCACTGATTTTTTGCGCAATTTCTTCATCTATAATGGATCCTGCGGTAATGAGCATCTTATCCGTAAGCGGATCAATAACATCAACCAATGCAACACGGCCAACGATACGTTCTGCTAATGGTTCTTTAACGTCCTCACCTTCTTTGAGAGCTTTCATGTCCATACCACGAATGGTATTACAGTCTAATTCAGAAATAATAACATCTTGTGCCACATCATGTAAACGACGTGTCAAATAACCGGCATCCGCTGTTTTCAATGCAGTATCGGCAAGACCTTTACGAGCACCGTGTGTTGAAATAAAGTATTCAAGAATTGACAATCCTTCTTTGAAGTTGGCAATAATCGGGTTTTCAATCAACTCTGCACTGCTATTACTTGCTGATTTTTGAGGTTTAGCCATAAGCCCCCTCATACCGGCAAGCTGGCGAATCTGCTCTTTAGACCCCCTCGCCTGAGAGTCCAACATCATCCAAAATGTATTAAAACCATCTTGAGCTTTTTGCAGATCACTGTACAATTTATCGGCAACACGGTTTGTCGCAGTTGACCAAGTATCAATGATTTTGTTATAACGTTCGCCGGACGTAATCACCCCGTTTTGATAGAAATCTTCAATATTATCAACTTTAGTCTGAGCATCTTTGATAATTGCTTCTTTTTCAATCGGGATAACCACATCATGAATACTCACGGACAAGCCGCCGCGTGTTGCATTCATAAATCCTGCTTCTTTCATATTATCCAAAAACTCGACTGTTTTAGCCAATCCCGCTTTGCGGAATGTTTGACCGATAATTTGACGTAGGCGATTTTTTGTCAATAATTCATTGATATAGCCCATTTCGATCGGAACAATTTGATTGAAAATAACACGACCAACGGTGGTCTCAATCATTTGTTTATTCCAACGAACTTTGATTTTTGTGTGCAAGCCAATTTGTTTTGAATTATATGCAATAATCACTTCTGATGAAGAACCAAAAACCTTACCTTCATATTGAGCACCACGACGCATTTTGGTCAAATAATATGCACCAAGAACCATATCTTGTGATGGAACTGCAATAGGATCGCCATGTTGTGTGTGCATAATGTTGTGCGAAGCCAACATAAGCAATAATGCCTCAAGTTGGGCTTCATGACTGATTGGCACGTGCACAGCCATTTGGTCACCGTCAAAGTCAGCATTGAATGCCGTTGTTACCAATGGGTGTAATTGAATAGCTTTACCTTCAATTAAGCGTGGCTGGAATGCTTGAATACCTAAGCGGTGCAAAGTAGGAGCTCGGTTAAGCATCACAGGATGCCCGTCTATCACTTTTTCAAGGATATCCCAAACCTCATTGGTTTTTCGCTCGACTAACTTTTTGGCACTTTTAACTGTTTTTACATAGCCGCGCTCAATGAGCTTACGAATAATAAACGGCTTAAATAACTCAACAGCCATATCCTTTGGCAACCCGCATTCATGTATTTTTAACTCGGGTCCGACAACGATAACTGAACGACCCGAATAATCCACACGTTTACCGAGAAGGTTTTGGCGGAAGCGGCCAGCTTTACCTTTTAGTGTGTCGGCAAGAGATTTTAAAGCACGTTGGGATTCAGCACGAACACTACGACGACTGTTGTCAAACAATGCATCCACTGCCTCTTGTAACATACGCTTTTCATTGCGTAAAATCACTTCAGGAGCTTTGATATCTATAAGTCGGCGCAAGCGATTATTACGAATAATAACACGTCGGTAAAGATCATTAAGGTCAGAGGTAGCAAATCGTCCGCCTTCCAAAGGAACTAATGGACGCAAATCAGGAGGGATTACCGGCACAACATCAAGTACCATCCATTCCGGATTGTTTGGCTCTCCGTCTTCGCGCGGCTGAAATGCTTCAAGTACACGTAGGCGTTTTAATAATTCCTGCTTACGAGTCATCGAGATATCACTGATAACCTCGGTGCGTAACTCCTCGTGCAATTCTAATGGTTGTAAGCGTTTCAACATTTCTTTGATAGCTTCACCACCAATGAGGGCAATGAACTTACGCGGATCTTCATCGTCCATATCAAGTTCATTTTGTGGTAGATTAGCCAACACTTCAAGATACTGATCTTCTGTTAGAAGGTCTTTTTTCTGCAATCCGGTACTGCCGGGCTGTATCACGACATACGATTCATAATAAACAATACGCTCCACATCTTTTGTGGGCATACCAAGAGAATGCGCTATTTTGCTGGGCAATGAACGCAAGAACCAAATATGCACTACGGGTACCGCAAGCATAATGTGTCCCATTCTTTCACGGCGAACAGATTTTTGTGTTACTTCCACACCGCATCTGTCACACACAATACCCTTATATCGAATGCGCTTATATTTACCGCATGCACATTCCCAATCGCGAATGGGACCAAAGATTTTCTCGCAAAAGAGTCCATCTTTTTCCGGTCTGAATGAACGGTAGTTAATTGTCTCCGGCTTTGTAACTTCACCATGTGAACGATTGAGTACTTCATCCGGCGACGAAATCTTAATTTTTATAGAAGAAAATCCTTTTCGGGGTGCTTGGATTGTTTGCATGTACTTCTACTCCTGAAAAAGAGAAATTGTTTCAAAATTATAAATATTATATCCGAGTAAAACTCAGTAATGAAAGAACTTAGACAATCTCAACGTCCAAGCACAAGCCCTGTAATTCACGAATCAATACATTGAATGATTCAGGAATATTTGGTGTTGGCATATTATCGCCTTTTACAATCGCTTCGTACATTTTAGCACGACCTTGCACATCATCGGATTTCACTGTGATCATTTCTTGAAGTGTATATGCAGCACCGTATGCCTCCAATGCCCATACCTCCATCTCACCAAGACGTTGACCGCCAAACTGAGCTTTACCACCCAATGGCTGTTGCGTAATTAAAGAATATGGTCCGATGGAACGTGCATGAAGTTTGTCTTCGACAAGGTGAGAAAGCTTTAACATATAAATAACACCAACGGTTACTTCATTATCAAATCTGTCACCGGTACGTCCATCAAATAATGGAGTTTTTCCGGTTCTTGGAAGCCCTGCCTTTTCTAGGAATATACCTACTTCATCCCATGATGCTCCGTCAAAAATCGGTGTAGCGAATTTTACCCCTAGCTTTTTACCAGCCCAACCAAGAGCGGTTTCATAAAGCTGACCAAGGTTCATACGTGAAGGCACACCAAGCGGATTAAGAACAATATCCACGGGTGTTCCATCGGGTAAAAACGGCATATCTTCAACAGGTACAATTTTTGAAACAATACCTTTATTACCGTGTCTTCCCGCCATTTTATCGCCAACTTGCAATTTGCGTTTTTTTGCTATATACACTTTTGCCATTTGAAGAATACCCGGTTGCAATTCATCGCCTTGACCGATTTTATTACGTTCAGCGTGACTGTCACTACGAATATCATCACGTGTCATAGAATAATTATACACCAAGGAACGAACATCGCGTGCCAACTCTTCATCAGCAACTACCGGTTTATCTAAGTCCAGGGCATCAAGATCTAAAACACCTTCGCTAAATTTTGCTTTAATGTCTTCTGTAGTGATGACAGTTCCCGCACGAAAAACGACTTGACCACCGATGAGAGACAATCCTAATGTTTTCTGATCATTCAGCAATACTGAAAGACGATCAATACAATCTTCTTGCAACTCACGAATTTTACGAACTTCGTGTTTCGTAATCATTTCTTGACGTTTTTTCTCTTCTTGACGGGCTTCAGCATCGCTGGCATGAATACGACGGCTGAAAAGTTTCGTATTGATGACAGTACCCTTCAAGCCGGGTGTTGCTTTCAATGAAACATCCTTGACATCCCCAGCTTTATCACCAAAAATCGCTCGCAAGAGTTTTTCCTCCGGCGTTGGATCTGTTTCACCTTTTGGAGTAATTTTGCCGATGAGGATATCACTTTCACGAACCTTCGTACCGATACGAACAATACCTCTTTCATCTAAGTCTTTGGTTGCTTCTTCGCTTACATTCGGTATCTCACGCGTGAACTCTTCTTCGCCACGCTTCGTGTCACGTACTTGCTGCGTAAACTCAACGATATGTACAGATGTATAAATATCATCAGCAATGAGTTTTTCAGAAATGATAATAGCATCTTCAAAGTTGTATCCGCGCCAAGGCATGAATGCAACAAGAACGTTTTGCCCAAGTGCCAGTTCACCGTTTTCGGTGGCAGCACCATCAGCCAATGGTTGACCCTTCAGTATGCGTTGCCCGGCTTTCACCAATGGACGTTGATTTATGCCCGTATCTTGGTTTGTTCTGAAAAACTTATGCAATTTGTACACTATCGGCTCATTTTTCTCGAATGAAATTAACTTCTCTCGTTCCATACGATTATCGTCGTAGCGCACACGAATATAATCAGCACAAACATATTCGACAATGCCATCTTCGATAGCTGTTAATAATGCACGCGAATCACGTGCAACCCGAGCTTCCATACCGGTTCCAACAATAGGCGCTCTTGGGCGCAATAAGGGAACTCCTTGACGTTGCATGTTCGAGCCCATCAATGCACGGTTAGCATCATCATGCTCAAGAAACGGTATCAGTGCAGCCGCAGACGAGGTGATCTGATCTGTTGAAATATCGAAATAATCAATTTCATTAGGATGCACAATAACGAAATCACCAGATTGGCGAGCTTTTATTCTATCGCCGATGATATTATCGTTTTCATCAAGTTCTGTCGATGCCGGCGCAATAATTTTACCTTCCTCTTTGTCGGCGGGCAAATACTCTATCTCTTTGGTAACAAAACCATTTACGACCTTACGATAGGGAGTTTCGATAAATCCGTATTCGTTGATTCGTGCATGGATAGCCAAAGAAGAAATAAGGCCGATATTGGGTCCTTCCGGTGTTTCAATTGGGCAAAGACGACCATAATGAGTATAGTGAACATCTCGCACCTCAAAACCTGCACGCTCACGGGTTAAACCGCCCGGTCCGAGTGCAGAAGTACGACGTTTATGGGTCAACTCCGACAAGGGATTGACCTGATCCATAAATTGCGACAACTGATTCGTGCCAAAGAACTGGTTGACAACACTCGTTATGGTGCGTGCATTTACTAATTCAGACGGAGTAGGCACATGTTCATCATGGATGCTTAATCGTTCTTTCATGGTCCGTGCCATACGGTTCAAACCTAATGCAAACTGAGCAGTCAACTGCTCGCCCACTGTGCGGACACGACGATTAGACAAGTGATCAATATCATCCGTTGCCGCTCTTTGTCCATGTAACTCAATCAGATACAAAATGATCGAAACCAGATCCTCGATGCGTAAAATAGTAAAAGTCAGGGGCGTATCCGTAATACCCAATTTTTCATTGATACGGAAGCGACCAACAATTCCCAAATCATATCGTTTGTCATCAAAGAACAATTTTTGCAACAAACTAGCAGCAGTATCTAAATCCGGTGCATCGGTTGAGCGCATTTGACGATAAATTACTTCAAGTGCTTCAGCATAGCTTCTCGTGGTATCCTTAGCCAAAGTTTTAGCAATAACCGGCTCGTCGGATGTAGATTCATACGCAAAGACTTTAATAGAAACTAATTCAGCTTGTTTGAAGCGTTCTAGCAATGCTTCATCAATGATTTGATCTCGAACGGCAATAATTTCACCGGTACCTAGATCAATAACATCGGCAGCAATACGGCGACCAATATATCCATCAGAAATTTCTGCGGCAGGTATATTGGTAGAAAGGGCAAATAAATCAATAATCTGTTCATCGGATGAATAACCTAAAGCACGCAACAATGTCGTTACAGGAAATTTTTTCTTCCTGTCAATGTACGCATACATAACATCATTGATGTCTGTGGTAAATTCGATCCACGAACCCTTAAACGGAATTACACGCGCCGTATAGATTTTAGTACCATTCGGATGCAGTGCTTCATCGAAGAAAACACCGGGTGAACGGTGTAATTGGCTTACGATAACACGTTCAGCTCCGTTGATGATAAAAGTTCCACGATTTGTCATCATAGGAATATTACCCAAATAGACATCTTGGACAATAGGATCTATATAATCTTCCGACGATGGATCGGCTTTACTTGATAAACGTAATTTGGCTTTGAGAGCTTTAGAATAGCTCAATTCACGCTCTCGACATTCTTCTTCACCGTATTTTGGCTTTTCGACATAATACTCAAGAAACTCTAATTGATAGGTTTCAGAATTATCGTCAATCGGAAAGTTTTGGAGAAAAGCATTCTGTAATCCCATTGCTTTACGCTCATACGCAGGCACATCTTCTTGGAGAAAATCCTTAAATGATTGGATTTGCAATGCAAGCAAATCGGGATAATGTTTTTCTTTTTCTATATCACCGAACCAAATACGTTCAGTAAGGCGTACCATTTCGCCTTCGGTAGCTGATTTTACTTTATTCTTCACGAAGAACTCCTGTTCAAAAGGATAGGAAAGTTTCGTAATATGACGGTGTTAGTTCCGCCCTTAAATAAGATTATACCGTCATAGAATACAACAGAAAAAAAAGTAGGATTCCCACTGAAAACAGCAGAAGAATCCTACAAAATTATGTTGTACCTATTCGGTATATTTCATTAGTTGTTTGCCAAATGGCGAGTGTATGATAGCAGAAAATATCAGTTGAAAAAAGACTATCACTGCATGATAGTCTTTCCGCAAAAAAATGTGCGCAATTTGATGAGTCACTATACCCCACCAAACTTGATTACCTTGAAATTACTTCAAAGTAACTTTAGCACCGGCTTCTTCAAGTTTTTTCTTCAATGCTTCTGCTTCTTCTTTTGATGCTGCTTCTTTTACGACTTTAGGAGCACCTTCGACGAGGTCTTTAGCTTCTTTCAAGCCCAAGCCGGTAACTTCGCGAACTACTTTAATTACATTAAGTTTTTGTGCACCTGCGTCACTCAACTCAACATCAAATTCAGTTTTTTCTTCTACCGCCTCAGCTGCTGCGGCTGCCGGAGCAGCTGCCATCATCATTGGTGCGGCTGCTGTTACACCGAATTTATCTTCAAGTGCTTTTTTTAATTCTGCTGCATCTGCAAGCGTGAGGTTACTGATTTTTTCTACGAGTTCATCAATAATAGCTGACATTGTCTATTTCTCCAAATAAAAAATTGATAACAAATAAAATATTAAAGCTGCACGAAATTATGCAGCGCGTTTTTTTGCGGCTTCTTCGATAACCGATGCAAGATCACGCATAACGGCATTGATTGAACCGACGATACCGGAAATCGGAGCTTCCAAACTGCCGAGTATTCCTGCGATAAGTTCCGGACGCGTTGGCAATGATGCAACGAGTGCCAGTTTTGAACCATCATATAATTGCTTTTCGATAACCGCGGCTTTTACCTGTAGCTTATCATTCTTTTTCGTAAAATCCTTTAGAATTTTTGCCGGTGCAATAGGATCTTCATAACCAATTGCTATACCGGTTTGTCCTTTCAAATATGAATCGGGGATATCATATCCACCAACAGCTTCAAATGCACGTTTAATAAGTGTATTTTTAGCAACTCTATATTTGACTTGGCCTTTTCTAAATTCAGCACGAAGGTCGCGTTCCTCTTTGACAGAAACACGATTAAAGTTTAGGAGGTAAATTCCTTGTGCATCTTTAAGCAGTTCTACAAGTTCCGCTACCGTTTCCTGTTTTTGCTGTTTCGTCACCATACTGCTTTTTTCCTGTTTATATATATTGTATCGTAAATGTACCGATCAGCAGCACTGATGGTAGAAGCGTACAAATACGATTGTGCATAATAGCCGAATTAAAATAAAATATTAGTCGTGCGCAATTGACTGATCATTTACCGTTACCCCGGTGCCCATTGTGGAACTGAAAGCAACGCCTCGCACATATTTTCCTTTGGAGGTTTGTGGTTTAGCACGAACTACGCTTTGGAAGAACGCATGAATATTATCGGAAAGTTGCTCGGAAGAAAAAGAGCATTTTCCAACGGAAGCATGAACATTACCTTGCTTATCAACGCGGTATTCAATTTTACCTGCTTTGATTTCTTTGACGGCTTTGCCCACATCAAATGTCACTGTGCCGCTCTTAGGGTTCGGCATAAGACCGCGAGGTCCAAGGATACGACCAAGTTTACCAACTTCACCCATAACATCCGGTGTAGCAATAATAACATCAATATCTGCCCATCCGCCTTGAAGTTTTTCAATATAGTCTTCAAAACCTGCATGATCCGCCCCTGCGGCAGTACCTTCTTGTGCTTTGGGACCTTTCGCCAGCACCAATACACGTACTGTTTTACCCGTTCCATGTGGCAAGCTGACCGTGCCGCGTACCAATTGATCGGCTTTACGAGGATCTACCCCTAATCGTACTGCAATTTCAAAGGATTCATCAAATTTTGCAGTAGCATTTTTTTTGACTAATGCTATGGCATCACCCAATGCGTATGTTGCTTTTGCATCATAGGACTTGACAAGTGCGCGGTAGCGTTTTCCGTGACGTTTCATAATCAATAATAAAAATTTGCGTTAGTAAGTTTTTGATTTACAATAGATTAATCGCAAGTAACACCCATGCTGCGCGCAGTACCTTTAATGAGACTTTTTGCGCTATCCATAGTGTGGCAATTAAGATCATTCATTTTTTTCTTAGCAATTTCCTCAAGCGTTGCATTCGATAAATGACCTACTTTAACACGGTTTGGCTCTGCTGAACCGCTTTGTAAGCCAAGAGCTTTCATAATTAAAACCGCTGCCGGTGGTGCCTTAAGTTCAAAGGTGAATGATTTGTCGGAGTAATAGGTAATTACTGCCGGAATAATAGTATCGCCTTCTTTTGCTGTCCGTGCATTAAACTGCTTGACAAACTCCATACCTGCAAGACCGCGCTGACCGAATGCCGGACCAACGGGTGGTGCCATAGTTGCGGCACCGGCTTTTAACTGAAGTTTGAATGAGCCAATAACTTTTTTTGCCATTGTACATCGTAAATATTATGTGATCAAATTTATGTTTTTGCTTAATGGTTTTCCATTTCAACTTGACCGAAATCAAGCTCTACCGGCGTTTTGCGTCCCAATATCCCTACTTCAACCTTTAACTTTTGCTTTTCATTATTTACTTCTTTGACAGTTCCAGAGAAGTTTGCAAAAGGTCCCTCAATTACTTTTACAGGATCACCTACATTGAATGCTGTCTCAATCGTTGAAATATGTTTACGCTCTTCTACCCTGCCAAGGATGCGATCAACCTCATCCTTTTGAAGTGGCGTGGGCTCTGATTTTGTGCCCACAAACCCTACGACTGCCGGCGTATGAACAATAATCTCTTTGACTCTTTTGTTCATTATCATCTCGACGAGCACATAACCGGGTAAAAAATTCTTAACCCGTGTGCGCCTTTTACCATTACGAACCTCGAAAACAGTTTCATACGGTATGACGATATTCACAGTTTCGGGGTCTATGTTATTTCTTTTGAGTTCAAGCTCAATAGCACTTTTTACTTTAGTTTCATGACTGGTAAAGGTGCGTAAAACATACCATTTTGGTAATTCACCCACTACCGTTTCATGAGATTTGTCTGTATATTGTTCACTCATGGATTTGTGTGCATTGAGATGGTAAATAAACGAAATGGATAGATAATTGTGGTTAGCTCGTGGGACGATTAAAAGATTGTTTTGTTCACGAAAGCCATGGCAATATCAATCACCCATACAAATAATGTCAAAATTGCACATGTTGTTATGACAACAACTGTGGATTCAGACAATTGTTGCTTTGTTGGCCAAGAGACTTTTTTCATCTCTTTTGTCACATCTGCTATTGTTGATTTTATGGAAGCAATCATGTTTCGATCCGAATCGTTTTTGTGCTAAATTTTTCTGTGATAAAGAATGCCGCTTTTGTCGTATCTGTGCACGGGCGGAGGGACTCGAACCCCCAACCTGCGGTTTTGGAGACCGCTGCTCTACCAATTGAGCCACACCCGTAAACATTAACTCCTGTAGAGCTGATGATCGGGATTGAACCGACGACCTCTTCCTTACCAAGGAAGTGCTCTACCACTGAGCTACATCAGCGTTTTATCTGTCATGGGTTGTAATCATTATCGCTGAACAATGATTAAAGCCCACAACTTTCCCCAACTTGATTCTTTCACGTTGTATCGTAGAGCGGGAGACGAGACTCGAACTCGCGACCAACAGCTTGGAAGGCTGTGACTCTACCAACTGAGTTACTCCCGCACTCTAATATCAGCAATGTGGGTAGGGAAGGATTTGAACCTCCGTACTCGAATGAGAACAGATTTACAGTCTGTCGCCTTTAACCCCTCGGCCACCTACCCATTACTTTTGAGCTTGCAAAAATATGAAAAAAAATTATTACACAAAGTTTTTCTTTCTCTTTTTTGTACTTTCTTTACACTCTGTATCACGCAATTTCGTCCAAAAATCTTCATAACTATTTGAAATTAAATGATAAAAGGAAAATTCAATCCTTGTAAAAAAAATCTATATCGCTAACTTCAGTTTACAACCATACATCATTACTCTACGCTTTCGCTTATCGGTGAACTACCAAACTCGCAAGCAGTGTAGTGGTTCCAAAACGGATAGTTACCCGATATGAACCAACTGCAATATTATGAGTCTGGATCTTACATTCGGGCATATCAGTTATATATTCTAATACAGTTTCACCTACGGAATTGACTATGGCTACTGTTGCGGGAAATGTTGCTTCTTTGGGGAATGACAAAGTAAACTCACTATTCCCGGGCTGAGGATAGAGATGGACTTCCGCCACAGCTTTATCGTGATGAGCAACCGTACTTACTCTAGCTTTTAATGCTTTAAGGGAAAATAGAACTTTATTGCTATCGGGAATTTCGGTATGCGAACCAACAAGTAAATGCCCCATCGGTGAACTTCCTATATAATCAAGTTGCTCTACAACATTCGTGTCACCCCATGTTGTCAATTCTTGTGTGCCCGTTTCAATATTCAAGTGAGTAAAAGCATAATCCCATTTGGCGGATTTGGGAGCAAATGTCTCAAGACTTTGTTCGGATGTGGTTTGTCCGCAAATGAAGATTGACGAAGGACTCAATACAGCCGCATTATTAGCGTGAAAGTACTTTGATCCTTCAATCACAAACTCTTTTTCGGGAACAAAATCTTTCGACAATATTGTACAATATGACACAGGAACAAATTGAACGCTACTCGGACGTTTATTGTGAATAAAGCAGTAACCACCCGACGGCAAAGCCAAAACAAACTGCTTCCCAACCTGATAGCCCGTTTCCTGCCACTCTCGAAGCTGTAACATTTGCCCGGAGTTATCAAATTTATAAAGGAAATACGAACGTGTCGTATCATCCCAATAACCAAAGCAAGTATAGGTATCATCATTGTTTCGAATCATTGACTCTATTGATACTGATGCGGATTTTTCCTTCACGATACTTTCCTTCGCCGAGTACACGAGAATCCTCTTTGTCGGTGAAATTCTCATAAACAATGGTATAAAATCCTTTTTTTGATTTTGGGTTATTGCAAAAAGGACAATGTCACCATTTTCGGAAAATATCACCCCGTTTTGAGTTGTATTGAGAACAAACAAACATGAGTCATTATTTCTTAAATTTACAGTTTCTATCTCATTGCCTGTGTCATCTGTTTTTTTCGCATACACACTGAAAATACTATTGAATGCCGACTTAATATATGCAGCTAACCCGACAAAATGCACAGTATCATAATGCTCCTCAAGATGAGAAATGCGTATAGCTGTATCACCGGAGTTTATTGACCACAGAGAATCTCCTTGATACGAAATACTAAGCAAGTTTGTCTGAAACATTCTTTGGTGAACACA
>JAYRWZ010000234.1:0-7777 GCA_041917875.1 Chloroflexota bacterium
ACAATTTTGTTTCGCGCCGATATGGATGCCCTGCCTGTGCGCGATGAACGAGGTGAGGCTTGGGCTTCCAAAATCGAAGGACGCGGGCATCAATGTGGTCACTCGATGTAATGCAGCGATGTGGGGACAATATTATCATCATGGAAATTGGCAATTAACTCGCCTTGCTGATCAAACGGTGATTTTTTGGAAAAATAATGGAGATATTCAAATAATAAACCGGGTATGCCGCTCGATTTTGCCCAGAGCCATTGCTCAAATTCTTCATGCTTTTTATAGTGCGATAATATCCCTTGGCACGATTTGGTAATATCGGCTGTTGTTAATTCTGTCAAACGAATTTGATAGATTGTTGCACTGTCGGGTTTATATTCTTCATATAAGGGCAACAGCGGAGAAATAACATCTTTTGCTGCTGCCGGACGATATGCAATAACAATCATAACGGGTAATTTGACAATATCGGATAAAAACAGCGAAAGCACTTCCACGCTTTGTGCATCGGTGTAGTGCATATCATCAAATAACAGAATAAGCGGAGCTTTTTGAGCATAATTTTTTAATACTTCATAGAGTTCCGTAGCTGCAGTACTGTAGGATTTACCGGATTTTTTTTCTGATTTAAATTCTTGTATATCACGTCGTAATTCTTTGACCAAAAACGGAAATTCACCCACGACGGGTATAAGTCCCAATACGGACATCCCAATATTAAATGCTAATTTTTTTTCGGGTGAGACAGATTCTTTTTTTGCTAATTGTTCCACAATGCGTGTGAATGGGAAAAGCGGTTGCAAACTGCCTATGCGTGTTGTGCCTATGGGTGCTTGTGTTTGAGCATAGACAATGCTTAATGATGAGTGTTTTGTGCGCGTTTCTTCTTCAAAATAGGTGAGTAAAGCGGTTTTGCCATATCCTGCCTCTGCGGGTACCCATACGACTGACCCGCGCCCATTTTTGCGTAAATTTTCACGACATTGGTGTAAGATTTCCAATTGTGCTTTTCGTGCAATAAGATATTTTCCGGTTTCAGTCATAGCGTTGATGATAATGATGATATGGTTTTGACGAGATATGAATAAAATCCGTGCCGAAAAAAGAAACGCCTTTTTCCTTTTGCAAGAAAAAAGGCGTTATGCAGTGTGCATTACGTGAGCTGCCGTGCAGATTATAAATCTACTGTGGCATCACTCATTTTTTCAAGACTTTTTACCATGCTTGCAAGGAAATTGGAAGCAAGAGCACCGTCAATAACGCGATGATCGTAAGTTAAAGACACATAGACCATTGTGCGAATGACAATAACATCATCGCCATTTACTTCACGAACAACGGGACGTTTTTGTGCTGCATAGACACCCACGATTGCTGTTTGCGGTTGATTGATGACGGGGGTGCCGAATAATGTGCCCCATGCGCCCATATTGGTCAAAGTGATGGTACCGCCTTGTATTTCTTCGGGTGCCAATTTTTTAGCACGTGCTCTTGTTGATAAATCCATAACCGAGCGTCCAAGTCCGGTAATATTAAGTGCATCGGCATTTTTGATTACCGGCACAATAAGATTACCATCATCAAGTACGGTAGCAAAACTGAGATTGACCCGTTTGTGGCGGATGATATTTTTGCCTTCAACGCTGACATTGACCATTGGATTTGCTTTGACGCCATCCACGATTGCTTTCATGAAGAATGGCGTTAATGTTAATTTGAAGCCCTCGCGTTTTTCAAATGCGTTTCTATGTTTTTCGCGCATTTTTACGATCATTGTTACATCGGCTTCAGCAACACTTGTCACATGCGGAGAAATTTGCTTGGAGCGAACCATGTGCTCGGCTATAAGTTGGCGCACCCTGTCCATCGGAATCACTTCATCATCATCGCCATACACAGCCGGCATAGTCACACCGGATGAAGGCATGACAATTGGAGCCGGAGCCGCCACAGGAGCTACCGCAGAGACTGTTTGCGTAGGTGCGGCAACAACAACGGCACCGGAACGACGACGCTCAAGATATGCCAAAACATCATTTTTCGTTACACGGTTTTCAATGCCTGTGCCCGCGATGGATTCGAGTTCCTCTAATGTGATATTCTCTTGTTCGGCGATTGTTCGAACCAATGGTGAATAGAAACGACGGGATGCACTCATTCTCGGTATTTCCTTTGTACCGCCCGTTACCACTACAGGAGCAGGAGCCGCCACAGGAGCGGGTGCTGCCACAGGTGCGGGCGCAGGTGCTGCTGCCGCAGGAGCGGGTGCTGCCACAGGAGCGGGTGCTGCCACAGGAGCGGGAGCTGCCACAGGAGCGGGAGCCGCTGCACTCACAGAACCACCTGTTGATATGCGTGCTATCACTTTACCTACTTCGACAACATCGTCCACATTGGCTAAAATTTCAGCGACAATTCCGCCTACCGGAGAGGGCACTTCCGTATCCACTTTATCTGTGGATATTTCCAATAATACTTCGTCACGATCAATTGTATCGCCCACTGCTTTTAACCATTTCAAGACTTTTCCTTCTTGGATTGATTCGCCCATTTTCGGCATGACGACATCTGTGGCTGTACCACCGGAAACCACAGGAGCGGCGGGAGGTGTTGCAGGTGCAGGAGCCGTCGCTGCAGCAGCGGGCGCAGCCGTTACTACCGGAGTGGGTGCAGGTGCAGGAGCCGCCGCAGGAACGGGTGCAGAAACAGTAGCCGCACTTGCATCGGTTTCAATGACGGCAATAACTTTACCCACTTCGACCGTGTCATCAACATTAGCAAGAATACTCACCAAAATACCGCCATTGGGAGCCGGTACTTCTGTGTCAACTTTATCCGTTGAAATCTCTAATAATACTTCGTCGCGGTCAATCTTGTCGCCGACATTTTTGACCCATTTCAAGATTTTTCCTTCTTGAATGGATTCTCCCATCTTCGGCATTACGACATCAATTCTCATTAAATAACTCCTCTATTGAGTATAAAAAATTCGTTTGGAATGAAAAAAAATTCCGCTAAATTACCCAAAAATGAAGGATTGACCAACCAAAGCGGGTATTTATATGCTTTATTGCCTGTGAACGGCTGTGCTGTTATTTGTCAGTTTTGTGGAAAATCAAGTGAATAAAACCACTTATTTTCTTAGCGTGATGATAGAATCTTGGGTATTGCCTATTGCACCTTTTACGCCGTCGCTGACCAAAAAATCATGCGGAAAACCGGGTTCAATGGCACTGACCGTATTCAAGCGTTCAATGTGTTCGGCGGACAAAGTGAGTGACAGCACTCCGAGTGTATCAAGTAATTGTTCGGGTCTTCTTGCTCCGATAATCGGTACAACCGATTGCTGTTTTTGTCGAGTCCATGCAATGGCAATTTGAGCAGGTGCCACACCAATTTCATTGGCGATAGAAACAACTTCCTGAGCTATTGTCGTGCTGCGGTCATTGCGTCGCAAACTTTGTTCGGGAACGCGCCCTTGCTCGCCGCGCAAATATTTACCCGTAAGAGCCCCGCCACCAAGTGCACCCCATGGTGTTAGCGTCATCTCGAAAGCTTTTGCCATTGGTAAAAGATCGCGCTCGGGAGTTCTTTGTAAAAGGGAATATTCGACTTGCAAGCCCGTAAAAGCTGTCCAACCGCGCAAGTCTGCAAGGGTATTGGCTTGGGAAACTATCCAAGCGGGTGTGTCCGAAATACCGATATAATGAACAAGTCCGCGCACAATCAGATCATCAAGTCCACGCATTACTTCATCAACGGGAGTGGTAAAATCCCACATGTGCAACCACAATAAATCAATATGGTCAGTTTGCAGACGCTTGAGCGATTCACGCACCGAGCGCATAAGGTTTTTCCGATGATTGCCCGAAAAATTAGGGTCATTCATTCGATCTTGTAATGTATATTTTGTGGCAATCACAAAGTGGTCACGGTCGGAGGCGATAAATTCTCCTAACCAACGTTCGCTTGTGCCCTCGGTATAACGATTGGCGGTATCAATAAAATTTCCGCCGGCCCCCGCATAAGCATCAAAAACTTCTTTACTTGTGGTATAATCAGCACCAAGTGCCCATTCAGTGCCAAAAGTCATTGTACCAAGGCATAATTCTGAAACGCGCAAACCGGATTTGCCGAATAATGAATAACGCATAGCGATAAAGCAAAATAAGATAAAAAAAAAGTAAACGGATTGCCATCCGTTCTATTGATATACTTACAGACCTATATCTATTTGAAGATGAAGACGGCTTTGCCCATAGTCTTCTACGATATTTTCACCTTCGGATACTGTAGCAATGGTATTACGAATATCTGATGCATAACGCAGTGTGAGTGTCAAAGCAGGAGGGACTATACATTGAACCATTGCCATAGAACGCATACCTTGCCCATATAGCACCGAAGAGGTAAGAACTCCCTGCACATTAGGTTCCATTGCCCATATTGCGGACGAATAACTGTCGGTGGAAAAATAGCTCATGCGCCCTGTGCAGCGTAACCATTGAAAGGGGCTGTAACGCAATTCAAAAAAACTCAATAATCCATATTCATGTGCTTGTCTTTGTTCAAAATCTACGGATACGGCTTCGCATCGAATTCTGTACTGAACGGAATGTTGTTCTTTGCGTAATTCTGCTCGCATTGACGTAACGGTACGTTGGAGATATGGTTGAGCCGATTGGCTGATATTGTCTGTTTTGGTTTCTGAGCGCAAACGAAGTAAACCGGTGGTGCCCGATGAAAACTTCCATTGCAATTCTCCGAGCATATCTAATCCCTGAGTCGGAACTTTCATACCATAACGAGGACGCAATGAACGATAGATGTCCGCATATAAAGAAAGGCGATATGGTTGCTCATGCGGGTGCCATGACACTGCCACATACACACCCTGTTCATTAGAAGGTGAAGAAAATTCACCGAAATGATATCCGAAGGGCGAGCGGAAATCTGCTGCGAAAGAACGCAATGCCAACCCCGCTTCATAGTCCGAATGGCGAAACATCAATTGTGATTGCAGCCCTATGAACCCGTCAGCGTCTCGGGAAATTTCGGTCGAACCACTGAATGACTTTGTCGTGTATTCTCCAAATGCTGTCCATAATGTGCCGTTTTTTCCACGAAATGCATCACTGCTTGCCGACATCACCGGCAAAGAATAGTCAATGCCATAGCCGGCGATGCCCAAAGAATAACTTCCATAACTGAGCATTGTCAAAGTGCCCAGAGTTTTTTCATTGAATGTATGTTTTCTTGCCAGCTCATTTGAAGTGCGAAACAAACCACTGTTCCATAAGGAAGTTATACTCTCATTTGCCGAGTTATATGTGCCGGAACGGGGTGTGGAAGAAAACCACAGTGCACCATTAATCATCAGCGCACTATCGGCAAAAGTGCCGCTGTGGCGCAGAGCAATTCCGCGAAAAAATCCCGATTCATTAGCGGAACGATAAGGCGATATACCAAGATCGGAACGACGTAAGGGGGCAAGGACTTCTGCACCTTTTTTAAGACCGAATTGCCGCCACAATATACTGCCCAAACCATATTGAACAGTAAAATCACCGACAATAATTTCCGAATGGCCATTATGCCATTCGGCGGCACCGGAAATAAATTCCGTCAACGAAGGTTCGCCCGCATCTTTTGATAGAACGGCACCAACGGAATATTGCGATTGCTGCCAGAGAAAACGTTGATATATATCGTCGCTGTTACCTCTGAATTTTGAGTTTTCTGTAGTAGCCAAAGGTGAATAATTCTGTTGTAAGCGAGCACGATACGTAAATTCTTTTGGTTTTTTATAGAGAATAAACATATCTGATGCAATGACTGTACACTGATACAAAATATAACGTTGATCGGGAGATAATTGTAATGAATCGGCAAGAGCAGAGAGTGTTAATGTGTCGTGCACGGCAATTAAAGAAAGCAGAGTTTTACCCATTGCCGTCGTAAATCCGGGCAATCTCGCTATTTCCGCCGCTGTGGATGTGCGCAATCGAATGGGAGTGTGTGAATAATATTCATAAGCGTCAAAAAAGGGTGAATTTTCTGAAAATTGCCCACTGCTTTCCCATAATTCTTCCGAAATAATATCTTCTTGGGCAAAACCATACGGAGAACTATATATGCTGATCACAGTACATACGATAATCAGTATGAAGGATGGACGATACATATATGTACTTTTGGACTTTGAAAGGAAAGTGTATGCAAAAATAACTTTTATTGATGGTATGACAGATGAAAACTGCAATGAACCAATCAATTAAGGTGGGATATACAGGTTTCGTGGGAGTACACATAGGCGTGCACAAAGAGGACGATTGCTCCAAGAGCCGATGTAGCAGTGGGGTTTTTGCCCGAAATTAAGGTGCTTTTTTGGAGTTTGCTTAGTTTAAAAGTAACAAAATCTCGATAATCACTTTAATTCTGGTATAGATGTTCATCATTTGTTGTTGCGAGGTTCACATAGCTGTCAGTGCCATGTTGAAGAAAGTGCACACAAATCTTGTTTAAAAGTAAAAAGTGATATATCATATCTTGTTAAGGCAATTGTCTGAGGTTGTATGGATCAGTAAACATTAAATTTCTACAGAACTGTAGTGTTCACCATTATGGTATTAGCGATACAAGAATGAGAGCAGAAAGCCAAATAAAAGATTGAAATTTTTCTTGGAAATAGTCGTTGGAAACACCGTTCTTTTGAACTCGCACTTATATGTCTGTAATAGTTTTGCAAAGGAGAAACCATAATCTAAAAGAAATTCCAAAGTGATTTACTACCAAGTAATAAATAGGGGCACATATTCACATCATCCATTCATAATATCAATATGTGCCATTATATTAGTCATAAGATAGCCAATAAAATTGAGATTAACTGTTAGTGATGGTATATTAAATATGTTTTTTTTGTGTTTGATGCGTCTAAAAGCGATAAAATATAAGTTCCATACGGTAAACCTATTAGCATTATCTTATTATTGTCGCTTGTCGATGTATAGGGTAAATTATTACCTGATAGAGTAAATATCCTTACACTTTTGAACTTAAAACTCACATCTATATTTAATGTGTTCTCGCTGCTGTAATAAATTATGTCTCTATAGTTTTCTGATTCATTAATGCTGAGTTTCAAGACATTAACTTCAAATGTATCCCTGTTGTTGCGTAGATTTGTTTCCGTATAAGAAGAGTAAAGATTAGCTGTGCGTTTATGCAAGCCGTCCTCGTCTTGATATCCATAAACCATGAGAATAGCGGTGTCTTTTGCCGGCAAACTTTTAATAGAGTAATGTATAGATCGACCTATAATCTGAGCAGAATCTCTGTTTACATAAAATGAATCAATTTTAAAATTATTATGAACAGAATCAATTGCAAAAATATTAAATGCACTCGTATTCGATGTATTTATAATGAGAAGTTTTGTAGTCACTTGATTGCCAAGAGCGCGAGACACTGTCTTATCATATTCAATCTGCAAATCTACCAAAACTTCTTGTGGAGATTTTCTTATTATTCTTCCTAATTGCGAAGTCTCCAAGTTTTCATTCGTAGATGTTAAGGTAATGGTATTGATGCTATCTTTTATCAGACTTGCCCGAGGTGTAGTCGTTTCTTTATCCAATTCTAAAAATCCACTTAAAGGCATTTCTATCTGATATTCATTAATGTGTTCGAGTGTAGGAATAAGGTGTAATGAGTCATTGTTGTACGGTATTGTTAAATATTCATTTATTAGATATTTTTTGCCGGGTTCTCCTTTTAATGT
>JAYRWZ010000235.1:0-6453 GCA_041917875.1 Chloroflexota bacterium
ATTTTGCAAGTGCTAAATTACACATTTGATGTGATATGAGCAAAGTTAATCTCAACTTATTTTTTATCAATATCTATAGTTTTTTCATTCATCAAAAAGTACACCTATACAAAACCTATACAAGCACTATGATATTACAACTATGATAAATTAAGTAAAAACAGCCACTTATTGTACTTTTCTCAATCGGTGGAATATCTGCTCAAAGACGGTAATGACAATAGACGCAAAAACTTGATCCCATTTGAGTTAGATGCAATTCACGTGACAATCATACATCAATCGAAACATGTTCTATCCTTAGTGTTATTATGCCGAATCACCGTACCATATAGGACATATAGCCGATTTTTTCTTATTCAAGAACATCAATCATGACAATCTCGATAATCGTAGTACTTAAAATATATACGATTCCGCCATCTGTTCAATTGTTTATATTTCACTTCTCAAAAAAAAAGGATACCTCAACCATGAAGTATCCTTTTCTTAAGAGAGTAAACAACAACAATTATTGCACGACAATGCGCTCAGTAAATGTTTGTCCATTTTGTATAATATTTACCAAATACATACCGGCAGATAATTCTGTGACATCAAGTGGAATTTCAACGGCACCAATAGTTGCGGGATGATTCATAGTCATTACTTCTCTGCCTTCTATGTTTGTTACCGTTACCGACAATGGATCTGCGGTTTGTGAAGTGAAACGTATGGTACTTAATCCGAATGTAGGATTTGGATATACCGACACACCATTATCAGTATTTGGTGCTGTTTCTTGTTGAATTCCTGCTTTTGGCAAAGTATTTTCGGCGCATTGTTTTTGAAGACTTGTTACAATCTCGGGTTTTGTCTCGGCTTGACTACTCAAGAGAACATATACTGTTTTATCTTCATTATTGCGTTTGTATGTAACGGCAACTCGTTCACCGGGAACATGTTTCGTAATTTCTCGGCGCAATTGATTGTAATTTTTAATCGCAATTCCATCAATACTTGTAATAATATCGCCGCGTTGAATACCCGCATTTTCTGCTCCGAGCGATTTCATAGTGTTTTCTATAAAAACGGCATCACGGACATTGGTAGTAATATAAACACCAAGCAAAGGATTGGATGTAAGTTCTTGCAATTGCTCACATGGATTTGCCGTTTGCTTTGTGATAACTTTTACCATCATTATTTCTTTGTCCATCATTTTTTTAATATGTGGTAATTCAATGCGGACATTTTCAAGCTGTTGCGCATCGCCATGTATGCGTTTTTTTATCATAATAATTTTTTTCTCTGTAGTACCATCTTTTTCTGTTGTCACTTCGATGGATTTATCATCATTATCTGTCCACGCAACTGCTTCCACATCTTCGAGTGTATTGGTATTGGTGGAATTTTTATCCAAAGAAATATTGCGGGTAAATACTTGTACTTGCGGTTGCGCATCGGTTAATGTTGCCATCACATTTTTTTGCTGACCATTACGGATGATGGAAACTACAATATCATTGCCGGCTTTTTTTGATTGGATACATTCCACAACTTCTTGGCTATTATTCAGTTCTTTTCCGTCAATGCTGATAAGTATATCGCCTTTCTCCAATCCTGCTTTTTCTGCCGCAGAGGCGGGTGTAATGTCGGTAACGGCAACCCCTTTGCCGGCAGCATCACCGAGACTGACCCCAAGAAAGGGACGCGGTGCTTTTGCGCAGGAAAGAGAGTTAATAAGTGCTGTATTGCCCATCATGGCATCTTTATCAACACTCACTTTACCATCATTGCCGATGCGAATGACATGGACGGATTTTTCAATGGAACTTGAACCATTTTGGGAACTTGGAGCATTCGGCTCGGTTTGTTGAGCATGAATCGGCAGTGCCATAAGTGCCGATAAAGCAATGGCTGCCGTAATGTGTTTAAACGATGAATACATTGCGCATTCCTTAGTTTGTGAAGAATGTAAAAATTACACAGCGCAAACCTACGCAAGTTTTGAAGAATATGCACGTTAAATCGTGTTAGCAAAATGTTAAGAGCAAAAAAGCCATACAAATGTCTTGACAGAGTGCGTGCCGTGTTTGTAGCTGAATTTTACAGCACAATGCGCGCCGTGGACAAAATTTAAGTATATCTAATACACAACATTGTATTATGACACCGTATCGGCATGGGAAATTATGCCATTATTACAGTGATTTTCATGGTATGCCGTCACAAATATTCGCTTAACCAAATAACGAAACAACATTTTTCACAGCATTAATAAAAGTATCTATTTCCTGCTCGGTATTATAAAAAGCGAAAGAAGCTCGTGTGGTAGCATTAATGCCAAAATGCTGCCATAAAGGTTGCGTACAATGATGCCCTGCTCTGACGGCTACGCCTTCTCTGTCTAAAAGAGAACCGATATCATGGGGATGAACTGCACCCAAAGTAAAAGAAATAACAGCTACCTTTTCTTTTGCCGTTCCCCATATTCGCACATCAGGTATTTCCATGAGACGATGTGTTGCATATTCCAACAAGCAAGCTTCACGTTCAGCAATGGCTGCAAGTCCGCAATGTTGCACATATCGTATTGCTTGTCCCAAACCAATAATTCCTTCAATATTCGGCGTACCTGCCTCAAAACGAGCAGGAATATCGGCAAAAGTTGTTTTTTCAAAAGTTACTCGGCGAATCATATCGCCACCTGTTTGATACGGTGGCATAACTTGCAAAAGTGCCTTTTTTCCATAGAGAACACCGGTGCCGCTCGGTGCATATATTTTATGTCCGGAAAATACAAAAAAATCACAATTCAGTTCCTGAACATTTATCGGAATATGTTGCACTGCTTGCGATCCGTCTATCAGTACAGTTGCTCCCATTTTTTTTGCCATCGCTATTATTGTAGAAACAGGATTGACAGTCCCCAAAGAATTAGAGGCATATACGCAGGCAACCAATTTTGTTTTTTCGGATAATAGTTTTTCAAATTCTTCAAGAATGATTTCACCGGATTCATTGATGGGAATAATGCGCAAATGAGCATTTTTTTTCTGACAAAGCACTTGCCAAGGAACGATATTTGCATGATGTTCCATAGTAGTGATAAGGATTTCGTCTCCTTCATGTATTGCATATTCCCCCCATGAGTGTGCAACCAAATTTATCGCTTCTGTTGCGCCGCGCGTAAAGACAATTTCAGAACTCTGATTTGCTCCTATATATTGCGCAACTGTTGATCGTACATTTTCATAACGCTCGGTTGCCTCTTGCGAAGTGATGTAAACACCGCGATGGATATTGCTGTACGATGTTGTATAAAAATCAGTAACCGCATCAATAACTGTTTGCGGTTTAAGCGTCGAAGCAGCATTATCCAAATAACACAAAGGACGATTGTACACATAACGAGATAATTGCGGAAAATCTTTCCGAATATTCTCTATTAAAAACAATGTTTCGACACTTTTTTCATCCGTCGGGATATTCATTTTTTCACCGAAAAAGTATGATTATGGATTATCATTCAATCGCATTGCTATATCGCGGTCTAACCAATGAGCCACTGCCGAAAAAGGAATTTTTTGTATAATATCTGCCGCAAAAGCATGCAATAACAAAGCTCGTGCTTTTTCTTTACCAATGCCGCGTGCCTGCATATAAAACATCTGTTCTTCATCAAGTTGCCCACTGGTAGCTCCGTGCGAACATTTTACATCATCGGCAAAAATTTCTAATTGCGGTTTGGTATTAATTGTTGCTCCATCCGAAAGTAAAATCGTTCTGTTCGACTGATACGCATTTGTTTTTTGCGCATCTTCTCGCACAAATACTTTACCATTAAAAACACCGACAGATTTATCGTCGAGAATATATTTATATAACTCACTGCTTTCGCAATGGGGCATAGCATGATCCATAATAGTATGATTATCCACAAGTCTTTTTCCATTACCCAGAATCAGTCCATACAAATGTGTTTCCGCATTGTTACCGTTCATGACAATATTGGCATCATTACGCACCAAATTACCGCCAAGAGTAACTGTGGTCATAGCATAGTGTGCATCGGCAGCCACATGAGCTTCTACCGTTTCAATAACAGTAGCATTATCTGAGTCATTCTGGCAATTAACTATGCGTAAAGAAGCATTTTCAGCAACCATACATTCAACAACGCAATTTTTCCATGAAGGATTATTCCCAATGGTATTACTCGTCAAAACGAAGGAAATCTGTGCGTTTTTTTCGACAGAGACAAAAAGACGCGGCATAGTCATCACTGCCCCATGTTGGGCATCACTCAGCATCATAATATGAAGCGGTTTATCAATGGCTTTGCCGGCTTTTACTTTCACAATGAGTCCATTATCAGCCAAAGCAGTATTTAATGCTACAAAAGGATTTTTTTCATTACTTGCAATTGTGCCATACAAGGATGCAATAGCATTATTTTCTTCATGAAATGCTTGCGCTACCGTAAAAACAGTAAAGTCATCATTGTTTACTGAGGATAATTCCGGCGCATATACTCCATTGTACAGTACAAGACTATAGCAGTCAAAATCGGGAATCCTATATTGGCTGAGTATTGTTTCGGCAGCAGTAAAAGGCAATGATTTTTGAAACGGCTTTTGCAGAACTGAAAAAACATTTGTGTATTTCCATTCTTCATGTCTGACCGTCGGTAATCCTTTTTGGGTAAATATATCCATCGCTTGACGGCGAATATGATGGAAAGGAGATTCGGTGAGTCCATTGAGTGATTGCTCCGACAAAGCGAATTCTTTATGCAAACGCTCCATAAGTGTCATTGTATCCTGCGACATTATATATTCTCCGCCATTTCTTCTTTAATCCAATCATATCCTATTTCTTCTAATTCCATAGCAAGTTCTTTGCCGCCGGAACGGACAATTTTTCCTTTATACAAGACGTGTACAAAATCAGGAACAATATAGTTGAGAAGACGTTGATAATGGGTCACGACAATAAATGAGTTTTGCTCATTACGCAAAGCATTAACACCATTTGCTACAATTTTTAAGGCATCAATATCCAAACCGGAATCAGTTTCATCAAGAATAGCCAAACTTGGTTCTAACATTGCCATTTGAAATATCTCATTGCGTTTTTTTTCACCACCGGAAAATCCTTCATTGAGAGAACGTTGTAAAAAGCTGTGGTCAAGTTCAAGTAAAGCCGCTTTTTGCTTCATAATTTTAAGAAAATCCATTGCGTCTAACGTCTCTTCGCCTCTGCTTTTACGAATTTCATTCAAAGCAGTTTTAAGAAAATTTGCGGTACTGACACCGGGTATTTCCACCGGATATTGAAAGGCCAGAAATATACCCGACTGTGCCCTTTCTTCGGGCGACATTTCAAGTAATTCATTACCTTTAAACAATACATTGCCGTCAGTTACCGTATAATCTTCGCGCCCTGCAAGAATAGATGCGAGAGTTGATTTACCGGAACCGTTCGGTCCCATAATTGCATGAACCTCCCCGGGGTTCACTTGGAGATTAATTCCTTTTAAAATTTGTTTGTCTTCGATTGAAGCATGAAGATTATTGATGTTCAACATAATATGTTTGATTATTAAAAAGTATTTTTTTTATTTGTTATGAACTGAGTCTTTTCCGGGAAACGGATTTATATGAAAAACAGGCATTGAAGCTCCGCCCGTTGCCTGGGGTAAATTACCGCTCCATTTTTTTATGGATTCATATTGTAATAATGTAGGGGTAAGCGAAGCCGCACGTAATGCATTTGCTTTTGCTTCGGCATCGGCGCGTACTAATACCGCTTCAGCTTCGGCTTTTGCTCTGATAACAATAGCTTCGGATTCACCTTTTACAATTGCATTTTTTTTCGCTGCTTCGGCTTCGGCTTCTTTTATTTCATTTTCTCTTTGTAATGCTCTTTGTGTCGCTTCAATTTTTGCATCAATTGCCACAACCACTTTTTGCGGTAATTTAAATTGTCCCACGGCATAAATTTTATCAACGATGATACCATAAGGTCTAACTTGTCGGGAAACCATTTTGGTGACATCATCTAATAATTGTTGTCGCCCTTTGCCATACACTGCTTCTACGGTCATACTTGAAGCAACTTTGTTTACGGCATCAACAACCATATTACGTAAGAAAATACTGGTTATTTCTTCAATGCCGCGACGATACTTTTGAAAGAGAACGGGAACGCTGTCGGGTTCTATGGAATAGCTAATTCCTAAATCGGCAGTCGCAGTAAGCCCCTCAACAGTTTGAAAACTTACAGACTCCTCGGCTGACCATACCGTATTTTGTTGAAATACGGGAAACTTGTAAATTTCAACGCCAAAGGGCCAATAAAAATATCTTCCCACATTAAGCATTTCTATTTCACCGGAACTCGAACCGAGTAAATTGACCTTCACTCCACGATAGCCGGCAGGAATTCTTGCACAACCGCTTATCAATA
>JAYRWZ010000236.1:0-1978 GCA_041917875.1 Chloroflexota bacterium
AATGTGTCATTATTTTGCAGATCAATAATTGCAATACCCACAGTACCTTGAAAGGGTGCAATCACGGATGATAATTCAGTACGCAATTCTGCAAATTTGTCCTGTGATCTTACAGCCGCAATGCCAAAGCACATAATGATGAAAGCAACAATAATTTTTTTCATGTTTTTACAGACTTTTATGTACAATTACATATCAAATTGTTGTTTGTATTCTTTGGCGTACTCTATATATCCGCATGCTGACTGATGAATTTTTTCTCTTTCTTGATCTGTGAGTTCGCGCACAACTTTTGCGGGTACTCCTGCTACTAATGTTCCTTCGGGCACTTCAAATCCTTCACGGACTACGGAACCGGCGGCAACAATGGAATGTGATCGTACAATTGCCCTGTCTAATATTGTTGCTCCCATACCTATCAGTATGGAATTTTCTATTGTGGCACCATGCACAATTGCCGAATGCCCTATGGTCACATCGTCACCAATAATCAGGGGGTAGCGTTGATATGTCACATGCAGCATAGACAAATCTTGAATATTCGTTCTTTGTCCGATGCGTATATGAAATACATCGCCGCGAATAACGGTATTAAACCATACAGACGAATATTCAGCAATGTGAACATCACCAAGAACAACCGCGCCCGGACACAGCAATACTGTCGGGTCAATGGTTGGTGTATGGTCTTTAAACGGAAGAATAAGTGCTTTATGCTGTGTTTCCATACATCAAAAAAAAATCCCCTCAAATATTCTTTGAAGGGATATAATTATTAAAAACCCACATTACTTTTTGAAATGAATTTCTTGTACTTGCAATACCTCGCGTGTATCGGGATCAGAGACTATTGCAATTGCGCCGCAATGTTTCGGATCGGGTAAAAATCTGAATTTACTGCTGTCTTTAAGATTGATGGATTGTGTTTTAGTAATTTTCGTACCTTTTTTTATTGCTTGAGCAGAAATACTTTCGCCATAAGCACCGGAGTTACCGATGGCGCCGCGCATCACATGGCGATGATAAATTTCCACATCCTGACTTGCCGGTGCTTTAATGCGATAATCGGTTTGCCAATAAAAAATGGAATCTTCCACTAAATATAAAGCCAGAGTAGTATTTGGTTTTAGGTCTTCCAATGCCGTCACGGTTGCCGTCACGGTTGTCTCTCCGGATGCCTCATTCATTTGGCTCTGCAAATCAATCCATGCGAGAGGTGATTTTTTGCTTTCCGACAAATATTTTTCTTCCCATCCGGTATAAGCAACAATTTTTTGTCCATCGAATATTGTCCGATTGACCGTGCCATTGGGCTGACCGGCATTGCCAATGTAATCGGCAAATAATTGCTCACCGGCTTCTGTGCGAAAATCTTGTTTATGCTTTGCACCAAATGGTTTGGCAAAAATTGAACCTGTATGTAATGCCAATACAACAATATTGGTGTCATACGTTTTTAACAAACGCGATGCTTCTTCGGCTGCCCTCGGGCAATTACCGCAGCGATACCCCGTATAATCCTCAAGAAATACCTTGCGAATATACTGACCGCTATTATTATTATTATCATCAACTTTTCTTTTATACGGTGACTGAATTTCATCACAACCGTTCAAAAAAGTTAGTGCAATTATTGCGGCAAAAAGAGAATAGAGTGAAGTTCTCATGCGAAAATTCTCCTAAAAAATGATTAGAATGAGCTGGAAACAGATACAGATACACCATTGGAAGCGGGAACAAAACGACAAACCCCTCCAACGCATAATATACCGCCGCGGACTCGTCCATAGCCAAGCTGCACACGTGTGGCTCCCGTATTATAGACTACATTCGCGCTGTAATAATGTGTGCTCTCCGGCGAATCCAATGATTTATTGTTATAATTATATTCGTCAAATATGGAAAAAAACCAAGAAGGTGCTATGGAATATTCAAGCAGCATATATGCCCAGTTGCCATTATTACGATCGGTTTTGGG
>JAYRWZ010000237.1:0-4028 GCA_041917875.1 Chloroflexota bacterium
CCCCACAGTAGGGCAGCAATGAGTTATGTATCTACTGGGATTTAGTTGTTTTGAAACAGGCGAAAACGCTCCCATCGAATCCACAAACAATCTACCCGTGATATCTAATGTATCTCCATTGTATTCTATCGCAACAGAAACCGAATCTATATTTGATGTTACATGTAAGAACTTTGTATTGTCATAGATAGTGTTTTCGGCATTTTCCAGTTTAGTTCTGCAAATTTGTAAAAGGGTATTTGCATCAATTGCCAGATCCAAAACATCATTCATCCAGAGTGAAGGTGTCTTAACTGCTGAATTAGAATCATTGAATTTTATGAATCCGCCTAATGAGTAAAATTTAGCAATAGTTGTTTGTAACTCTTCATCGGTGAGTAAGCCAATATCAACAATTTTCTTTATTTCATTCTTGGAAATGTTCCAATCTCTGTGTGTAAATCCAACATGATACTGATCAAAAACACATACCTTGTAACCATAGACTTTTGACATCACCGCTGCGTGGATGACAGCTAAACCACCGCCGGCATAAATAATATCAAAATCTGTTTTACTATTGTGCTTTTTTGCAAAAGAGATCGGTGCGTTAGTTTTGTTAATCGTTTTTTTTGGCAAACCATGTTCGTAATTGAGCAAGCGTTGAAACCAATAAGCACCTTGCTGTACTGACTCAAATTGTTCCACAGTCAGGGGATGTGATTTTTTATAAAGAGTAAAGACTTCAGAAGAAAGGTTTTCTTCCATTGGAGTTAAGCAAATAGCCATAATGTATAGATTTATTTTTTTCTTTTGTGACGAATGATTCAGCCAGATAGTATTATACGGAATAGTAGATGTAAAGCATATTTCGCTATAGTATTGAGCACAATTTTTGTTGCAATGCTACATTGATAGTTAGTGTGATGTGGTTTCATACTATGTATTCAGTTGTGGATAAGGTATCTGTACAAACACATTGTAGAGCTAAAGTTGAGTTCTTTAAGTCAATAGTCGTTTCTAAGTCAAAAGATGCTATTCCTTTATAAACACCTTGTTGATTTTTCATTTCACTTGAAAGTGTAATGCAGATAAAGTGCACTTCTCAAGGGGCGTACAAAATAATCTTATTGTTTTGCATTGCGGCACATTGAGTGGTTTTCAAAAATAGAAGAATCCGGATGTGGAGAGTAGTTATAATATCAATGAATACCGAAGAGGTTATGAAAATGAAAGGCCATCAAATTATCTTAGGATTAAAGAGAATTTGAAGATATACATGATTGACTAACATGATTTTCAACGATGTAAGTGTGTTTAGAGAAAAATAACTACTTTCATTTGAGCATAAAAATTGTTGTTTCTATTTACAGCATGCAACAAAAAGAATGTTCGGCTTTCAAGATTGTTTAGAGAATGAAAGGTATGTATTATGATGTCCATATAAACAAATTTAACATTTGATTCGAGTGGAAATAAAAAAAATCAAAAAAACTTACCAAAAATTTGCATTGTTATGAGATAGTTTCGTATTTTTGCACCCCGTAATATAATTCTTTGGAAAACATGCGGGCAATTATACCGGTTGCGGGGGTAGGGTCAAGACTTAGACCACATACATACACATTACCAAAAGTACTTCTCAACGTAGCTGGAAAGCCAATTTTAGGTCACATCCTCGATAAGCTTCTTTTGCAAGGAATAACGGAAGCAACGATAATAATTGGTTATATGGGGCATCTTGTAGAGGAGTACGTTAGGTCACACTATAACTTGAAGGTTGATTTTGTACAACAGAATGAACGTTTGGGGCTTGGTCATTCAATTTGGGTTGCTCAGCACACTTTCGACAGTGAGCCGATTCTCATTATCTTAGGCGATACAATCTTTGATGTTAATTTGTCGGAAGCATTCTCGAAAGGTGTAAATTCTTTAGGTGTAAAGGAAGTTCATGATCCCCGTCGTTTTGGAGTTGTTGAAATGAATGGCAACTTCATTGTTAGATTAGTTGAAAAACCTGATGTGCCACCATCAAATTTAGCTTTGGTAGGATTGTATTTCATAAAAAACACTCTTTTGTTTAAACAGTGCCTCAATATGTTGGTTACTGAAAATATTCGAACACGAGATGAATATCAGCTCACAGATGCTTTACAGTTAATGATTGATACAGGTGAAAAGTTTACAACGTTTCAGGTTGACGGATGGTATGATTGCGGAAAACATGAAACAATTCTTTCGACGAATCGCTATTTATTGGAACATCAGACATCTGATGTATCTGCGCAGGATTGTGTTATCATTCCACCTGTCTTTATTGCTCCTTCTGCAAAGGTTAGTCGTTCTGTTATTGGTCCCTTCACAACGATTTCAGAGAATGCAGAAGTTATAGACAGCGTGCTTAAAAATAGTATAATTGGTGATAATGCGATCGTAACTTCCTCAGTTCTTGACCAATCATTGATAGGAAACAGTGCTGTTGTCAATGGTGCTTTTTCAGTTTTGAATGTTGGAGATTCCAGTGAAATCAATAAATCTTGATAGTATTGTTTAATAACTAAATTTAGGAATAAATTATTAATGAGTAAAATATTATTTACTTCTGAATCTGTTTCAGAAGGTCACCCCGACAAAATTTGCGACCAAGTTTCAGATGCAGTACTTGATGCTGTTTTAACCGATGATCCAACAAGTAGAGTTGCTTGCGAGTGCTTTGCCAGCACAGGTTTAATTGTTGTTGGTGGCGAAATCACGACAAATACATACATTGATTTGCCACAGTTAGTGAGGAAAGTTATACGTGAAATTGGATATACCAAAGCCGAATACCGATTTGATAGTGAATCTTGTGCAGTTATAAATGTTATCAATCGCCAATCACCTGATATTGCGATGGGGGTAGATACAGGAGGTGCCGGTGATCAAGGTATGATGTTTGGTTATGCTATAAATGAAACACCTGAATTAATGCCTGCTGCCTTGATGTATTCCCATCAACTTATGCAGAAAATTGCAGATATTCGTAAGAATAATTTAGAATTGATGCCTTACTTGCGACCGGACGCAAAAGCACAAATTACGATTGAGTATAATGAAGATAAGTCGGTGCGAAGAGTTGATACGATCGTAATTTCTACGCAACATGACCCGGATGTCAATCTGGAAACTATAATTAGTGACGTTAAAAAATATGTCATTTCTTCAGTTATTCCTGCCCATCTCATTGATTCTGAAACAATTTTTCATATTAATCCTACCGGTAAGTTTGAAATAGGTGGTCCGCATGGTGACACAGGGTTAACGGGAAGAAAAATTATAGTTGATACCTATGGCGGTAAAGCTCCACACGGAGGAGGGGCTTTTTCGGGTAAAGATCCTACAAAGGTAGATCGTTCAGCTGCTTATGCAACTCGACATCTTGCGAAAAATATTGTTGCTTCCGGACTTGCAAAAGAATGTACTATTCAAGTGTCGTATGCGATTGGTGTAAAAAATCCTGTTTCTTTATTGGTCAATACACACAATACAAGCAGTATAGCTGATTCGCATATAGCAGAGTATATTCAAAACACAATTGATATGACCCCACAGGGAATAATTGAAAGACTTCAGTTACGGAGACCTATTTATAGAGCATCTGCTGCTTATGGTCACTTTGGTCGAGATATATTTCCGTGGGAATCTAATAGTTTGGTAAATCATTTTCAGAATATATAAATTTCCCCTTAATTGTTCTTTTTCTATTTATTCATTTTTTTCGAGGTAAACTCCTATGGGAAGACCAAAAAAAACTGTAGCCGCACCCGCAGCTAAATCAACTAATCAAAAACCAGGTCGCGGTCGTCCAAAAGCTGTCGCCGCCGCACCAGCAGTGGTAGCAAAACCAGCTGCTGCCGCACCAGCAAAAGGTCGCGGTCGTCCTAAAAAAGTCGCCGCAGCACCAGCAGTGGTAGCAAAACCGGTAGCTGCTGCACCGGCAAAAGGTCGCGGTCGTCCAAAAGCTGCAGCCGCCGCACCAGCCGTAGTAGCAAAACCAGCTGCTGCCGCAC
>JAYRWZ010000238.1:0-10697 GCA_041917875.1 Chloroflexota bacterium
AAGAGCTATTTCTTTCGTTCTAGAATTATCAGTAGGAACATAGGTAAAAAGATACATAGAAGTGTCCGGAGCAAGCCGCAAGGCACGCGACGACACATTGTGATTCGGCAAGGCAGTAAAAGGTAGAAGTCTATATTTTTTCTGATCAATATCTATGTGCACTATAGTTTTTTGCGGCTTTTTCAACACAATGTATAAGTGCTTGCTGTCATGTGTAAATTCGCCGGCGCCGGGTTCTATATTTTGTTGTGACAATGGCTTACCTAAACTATCTTTGGTCTCACCAAGCATAAAAAGATGTCGTACTTTTCCGGTAAAATTATCGAAACCATAAAGGGATGTTTCACGCGGATTTTGTGCAGTACAATAGAGATATTTACTATTGGGAGAAATAGAAATTATATTGCCAAGATGCGGTTTTTTAAATGCATCACTGCTATACACCATTTTTTTTATATCAGGACCGGCACCATTCACAGGAAGTGCAAAAAAACGATTATCGTTTGATTGTAAAGTTCCAACAATAAAGTAATCTTTTTTATTGGCTTGAATTGTCACCGCCATCCCTTCATTGAATTTATCGCGTAATAATAAACGATTATAAGGTTTGACAATATCACCTAATCCGCTATTTAGCGTTTTATCAAGAATGTTATAGGCAATCGTACCATTTTCAGAAGGTATGGAAGATTCTGCCACAAGTCCGACAACAATAAACTGATGACAATTTTCTGATGATGGTACAACAATAAATCCTTGTGATGTTAATGCCGTGCCATGCATAGGTTCAGAGTGCATTTGATTATCACGCGCATCGTTCATAATCATCGTCGGCGAAACAGACGGGAGAATTCCGGGATCTGCACCGCCATAAAGCACCAAGCGCCCATGCACCCCATCAGAAAGAGTGACGCAACTGTTACCCCATGTCAAAGGAGGATAAATACCGGCATTAGTCGTGAGCGAAAAGCTCGGCAAAAATTGCAAACGAATTCCGGTATTAAACAACCAGGTATTCGCTTCCAACTGTGCACCCGCTTTAATAATGTTCACCATAAACAGAACAACAATCAGCGCTATATTTTTCATAATATATCCGGTGCTATATGGAACATTATTTTTACCACTTAATTACATAAATTTTCTATTGCAAGTCATTTGCGGATATAGTCGTAGCCCATTTTTTTTTGCCCTGTGCATTATACACCGTAATACGCATCAATCTGTTTTTTATATCACCGCTAAATGATAAAATTGCAAAATTATGCTCCATAACAAGAGTTTCTGTCTCACGATAGATATTATCCTCTTCGAATGCTTTCGTATGGATTCCGGATGTCAGCGGAGAACATGTTAAATCATAGAGCGGATAATCTAAAGCTCTGTTCATTTTCGACAATTCGGTACAATGTCTGTCACCGGAAAGGAAGAACACACCTTGAATATTTTCTTTTTGAATAGCATCAAGTAATTTTTTTCTTTCTTCGGGACGTGTTGCATAATTTTCAAACACAGCTGCACTGCTTATCGTTTGACCACCGATTGCTATGATTTTAAAAGTTGCTTTTGACGAAGCAAGATTATGTATCAACCATTCAATCTGATCCTCTCCGAGGATTTCGGATTTTCCTGTTTTTCGTTTATTTGCTGTGCGAAATGACCTATTATCTAAAAGAAAAAATTGGACATCTCCCCATTGAAATGTCGAGGTAATTGATTGTTGTGAGTCGAAACCATAGCCCGGATTTGCCCAAAAAGCAGAGAATGCTTCAAATGACAAATTTTTATGAATGAACCCTTTATCACTGTCATTCGGACCAAAATCATGGTCATCCCAAATTGCATAATTATGTGAGGAAGCCAGAAGTGGTTGCATTTCCGGTAATGCACGCGTATGAGAATAACGATGAAAAATCCCTGTTCGGCTATCCCAATCCGCTTCACGTAAATAGGTATTATCGCCCAGCCATAACATCAAAGTCGGTTTTTGATTATATATTGCGGTAAATATATCATAATCGGAGCCATACGGCTTTCCCAGGCGATCGTAGCGTGATTCATTCACATACACACAACTGCCTAATGCGACGGTAAAATCGGGAGGATCAGCTCGCCATTGCCATAAAGGCGGGGTTTGAAATTTCGTTGCATAGGGGAATTTTTGCTCTATTCCATTGAGAATTATCGAATAACCGTATCTATTTCCGGGTTGCACCGAATCTGCGATAAGGATAGTACAAAAAGCTTTTTCTTTTGTGGTACGAACAATTGCCGTTCTATACTTTTTTTGTGGCAAAGAATCGGAAAAATACTCCATCACAATATCGGCAGATTTATCGGTTTGCACCCATACTTTGACTTCGCGCATTGTTGCATGACCAACCATCGGACCCGATGCAATACGCTGCCCTTGCATTGAAATTGTGGTAAGAACAAATATCATTATCGCACACAGTTGCTTCATAATGACCTCAATATTTAAGAAATAGACATCATTCAGAAGTAAATTACGGCATTATACACACAAAACCAAAATTTTGACCTTCTTTAGTTCACTCAGATACTCATCAAAACAAAAAGCCCTTATATCAAATGACATAAGGGCTTTTTGTTCAATATGTTCAATATTTATTGATCATAATCAACGATAACATCATCCGTCAGTGGATGCGATTGACAAGTGAGCACATATCCATCATCCATTTCCTCATCGGTGAGCGCCTCGCGGCTATCCATGTGGACATTGCCCCGAACAACTTTCGCTCGGCATGTGCAACATGCGGCAATTTGACAAGCATAGGGCGGATCAAGGTCATTGCGAATTGCTGAATCCAAAATTGTTTCCTTGGGACGAACTACGATTGTTTCTTCTCGCCCATATAGTCTGATGGTTACCGACCTTTCTTTGGGTTCATTACTTTCTTGTATGCCGGGCGACATTGATTCGACAGCAGCGTCAATCGGTGCAGAGAAAAACTCCCTGTGAATATGATTTTGAGGAATATTTGCAGCATGTAATGTATCCTCAACTTGTTTCATCATCTGGGGTGGTCCACAGATAAAATATTGAGCATTCGGAATATCTTTACCGATGTATGTATCCAATAAATCAAGACATTGTTGCTTATCCAAGCGTCCGGTGATTGCTTTGAGTGTTGTTGCAGGAGTGTCGAGAGTGTGAATGATTGTCAGGCGATTATATTGTTCTTGCAATTGGTCTAATTCCTTACGAAAAATCACATTTTCTTCATCGGTATTGCCATAAAACAGTACGACTTTACTTTTTGGCTCTACTGCAAGAATAGTTTTTAAAATGGAAATAATCGGCGTTATACCGCTGCCACCGGCAAATAAGCAATACACATTTTCCGCATCAGGTGACAATTCTCTTGTAAAATTGCCCATCGGTTTCATGACTTCGATTGTTTGCCCGGCTTGTGTATTATTATTGATAAACGCAGAAATAAAACCACTTTCTTTATTTTTAATGGTAATAGTCAAAGGTTCATTAAGCGCGGGGCTGCTGCATAAAGAATATGCGCGATTAAAATGTTTGTCGCCAATATGAACGCGTATAGTCAAATATTGACCATGTTTGTAGGAAAATTCGTCGCGCAATGCAGGCGGAACATCAAGCACCAATGACACGGCATTGGGTGTTTCTCTGCGTATATGCGAAATTGTAAGTGAATGAAATTGTGCTGCCATAAAAAATTAATTGTTAATAATGTACAAATTTTTATTTTGGTTTCTTTCCCCTTTATGAAACACTGTGTGATTGTGTCTAAAACAATGCCGACATAATCAGCCCTGTTTACCAAAATCCGAGTTCTAATTGAGCCGCTTCGCTCATCATGGATTTATCCCACGGAGGGTCGAAAGTTAACTCCACATATACTTTATGCACCCCTTCAACGGAAGCAATCGCTTTTTCTACTTCACCCGGGATTTGCCCGGCTGCAAAACATCCGGGAGACGTTAATGTCATAAGAACCGCAACATCATTAATTTCATTGACTTTGACCTCGTAAATAAGACCAAGTTCATAAATATCAACAGGAATTTCAGGGTCATATACCGTTTTTATTGCTTCGATTGCACGCTCTTGTAATGTTTTTTCACCGTTATCTTCAGTTGATGCAATTACTTTTTTGGGCGGTCCTTTGACTTCTAACGGAAAATAGGAATCAGTTTCTTCATTATTTTTTTCTTTTACTCTTTTAATTAAATTTGTAATGAAATTATCCATTATCTCACTCCCCTTTATTCAGTAGAAATTTCTTGTTCGCCTTGTAAGGCGGCATGGACGGTATGCCAAGCCAGACTTGCACATTTTACGCGTGCAGGAAATTCTCGTACCCCGGCGAAAACTGTCAATTTTCCTAAAGATTCTTCATCTATTGCTGCATTATCATTGGTGACGACACCATGAAATTCTTGGAATATTTGTTCTGCTTCTTCGGGTGTTTTGCCTTTCAATACCGTCGTCATTATTGATGCCGATGAAGTTGAGATAGCGCATCCGGCACCCGTGAATCGTATGTCTTGGATTATGCCGTCATGCACATACAACTCAACGGTGATATGGTCGCCGCATAGAGGATTAAGCCCGTCGGCTTTGTGACTACATTCCGGTAAGTGTCCATAATTACGCGGACTCTTATTGTGGTCAAGTATAACTTGCTGATAGAGTTGCTGTATTTCATTCATGAGGTTTTATGCCAATCATTATCTGTATGCGACAGTAAACGTATAAAGACAGAAAATCGTGAAGGGTTTTTGAGGGTAGTTTTCGAACGAGATGTGACGATGTATCGTAAGCAGAGATTTAACCCTAACACAACAAAGAACTTAGCATTTCCCAAAGTGGTCTCGAGAGGACTCAAACTTTTATCGTTAAGTTGTTGCAAATTTAGAGTTACACTAAATCAGCTACTCCCCAAAGTTGCCCAAAGTCATACAAAATCCGCTAAAAACCGCAAAAAATACCGTCCACTTTTTGAGCGGTTTTGAGCCACATAGCCAAGAAAAAAAATACCGCCCAAATACCGTTCAAATACCGTACAGCAGTTTTTATGTCTTATTCATATAGCCCTCCAAATCTTCGATAGTTGGCGTGCGATGATACTTGTTACGCACTGCAAAAGTATGCCCTGCAAGCAAGTTGCAAACATGGGCAGGCAGACCCAACTCTATCTCCCACCACCACTTTGCAAGGCGGCGGAGCGAATGCGGTGAATAGCTGTCATCCATGTTCAACGCTCGCACACAATCACGTAAGTTCGTCGCAGGAGTGGAGTAATTCTTCCATGACCATAGCCGACCATCACTCTTTGCATGCTTGATGCACTCCTCCATCAACTCTCGCACACCCGGAACAGCGGAATAAATGAACCAGCGGATCCTTGGTTCTTCATGAAACTTGCGTTTGCCGTCAATCTTAAAACCTTTATCTGTGAAATCTTCGACACGCAGCGTGAATGCTTCCTGAATGCGCATGCCTGTTTTGGCAAGTACTGTCCAAAAGCGGATGTTTTCTTCGCGCAAATCATGATGCAGTTTATAATTCACTCCTGTGCGATAATACTCGACGATGCGATTAAATTCCTCCCACGAAGGGAAAGTAACATCTTTCTGTGGCACCCTTGGCGGCTGCACTGCATCCATAGGGTTTATATCCGTATATCCTGCTTTTTTGCACCAGTCGAAAAACGCAGACAACAGACGATGGTGTTTTTGTGCCGTACTGGCTGCGTGGTCATAGCTATTGGCATTCTTTACTATCATCGCCCTGATGGCGGTCGTTTCGGTGATCGGATAGTCTTGGGTAAGAAACAACTTAAGGTTAGATAATAGATGCTTCATCACTTCAGGTGAAACAACACTACGCTTCATTGTTAGGTACTCTTCTGAGAGGTCAAGCAATAATGGTGCATTACTGTTTGGATTAAATCGAACCGGCACAGGACCTGCGACAACAGGACGTGGAGCAACGGTTTGCGGCTGCAAATACTCTTGCGCATTGATACCTAGATGTTCAATGACTCTCTGGTTTAATATAGACACAGCTTGCTGACGTGCAAACATCCTGTCTTTTAGGTTTTTAGCGTCTGCTCGGATATTCGTTGTTTTGCGGCGGTCATGTATAACTGTATAATACACGCTGTCCCTTATTTTCAAATGGGCATAGGGATAGAAGGCATGAAGTATCTGACCATTTTCTTGTTTTGATTTTTTAGGCATGCTACTTCCCTCTCACTATACCAAGCACAACACCACGTATTTCGGCTTCACTAAACTCTAATGCCATTGGCGGTATATTCTTCGCATACGATTCGAGCAATACTCCATCGTCGCTGGTCGAATATTGCTTGAGTAATGTTTTACCTTTCACCACAGCAATAACCATGTCACCATTTTTTGGACGAGCAGTTTTTTGAATAACTACTTGATCGCCGGGCATAATGTCGGCTTCAATCATGCTTTTGCCCGTAACTTTGAAAAACTCAAACTCATCGGTGTTGGTCAGCCCTATCGCTTGGTTGATATCGGCTTTGTGCGACGGCTTTAATTTATGTATTATACTCTTTATCTCTTGATGGCTCATAAAGTCTATGCGTTGTATTTCAATTAAGATATTGTCTTCAGCTATAATGTCGGCAACATTAAAGTCATGAAGTGCTTTACTATAAAGGTATGGATTGTGGTTTTGCAGATAATCACAGAGTCTTTCAATTTCACGTTCATGGATTGACGTTGGTTTATGCTTAGTTGCACGCAGCAAATACACTAAGCGCGCATACATTTCTTGATTCGACCTCTGTTGCATAATACCTACTCTCTTCTTAGGATCGGCGTAGCAGCAGATTTGGACATATCTATTCTGCTCTTCTCTGAAAGCTGTGGATCTCCTACTATTTCAACCCCCTCTTCAACGGATAAGTCCACCGCAGGCGGCACCTCTTCATAAATAAATATATTGATGCCATCCTGTACTCCCTCTGTATCAATTACCACAGCTTTTATGTTTGGCAAAAAGTAGCGGGCAATCATTTTCCCTTTAGCTCCTGATATTGGCTTGCGACCCGTGAGTATCCAATCAACATCCGCCCCAGCTTCCTGAAGACGTTGTTGCATTAGTTTGCCAATACCATCTTTGCCTGTCAACACTCTTGAAAATTGGGGACTCGTAATTCCCAACAAAACAGCAATCTCACCTTTGCGTTTGCCTGTACTCTTCACCCATTCTTCAAGTCGTTGCGATAATTCACTCTTGTCTGACACTGTAAAACACCCAAAACTGAAAATATTTTTCAAAAAATGATAAATTTTATCAAATCAATTTGCATTTGTTGATAAAAAACCTTAATTTTGTGCCGTAAACATTATCACAATATCATTTTTCACAATTAAAGATAAGAAAATGGAGACGAAACCCAAAAGAAAAGGTCGCAAACCTACCCCCTTCTCGCAAAAAACAACCCAAGCATGGGCAAGCATTCCGATCGGACAGATTGTCGAAATCGAAAAAAACGGCTATGTCGTTCCAGATTACCTCGCCATTGCTTGCAAAGAGAAAATGTTACGTGATGGACTCTTGCAACAATAATGCCAACGGGGTATAGCATGAAGCAGACATTCTCATTTGAGGGGCTTACGAAAGCATGTGCAGGTAGTGTGTCAAAGTCATCGTTGGAACATTTCAAGAAAAAAGGATGGCTCCGCCCTGACCACGCCACGTGCAGTGGCACACTACGCTACACATTAGATGCTGTCGAGTTCGCTAAACAAGAATCCATAAAAGCGATGGCTATACAGGTGGACTTTGTTCAGCCAAAATCAAACACAGCAGACAGATGGAAGAGCATATCTTCAAGAGTAAAGCAGAAAATTCGGTAATCACATTTTTTTCAGAAAGGATTTGCAAAATGCAAATGCAACAACCAACCAAATTCAAACCTATTCCTCGTGATATGCGACCCAAGGCGGTTGACCACAACGGGAACTTAGCAGCTGAAGTGATGGACATATTCAGTCCACTCTCAGACATGAATCGCATTTTGACCGAATGCGAAAACGGCAACACTTTAGGTGCTGTTGACTCTTTAAGACTTGCTTTGAAAAAAGCATTAGTAGAGCTTGAAGACTTAGATCATAAACTTGTTAAAAGTGGCATCACACAACAGGTTCACATCTTCGACAATCAGGATATCATATTGTGTCCGGGCGAAAAAATAGCCCTGCCGAGCAGCCACTCAGCAGAGCTTAATAATCACTTGTGTCAGTCAAGTAACGCAAATATACAAATTGATTCCTTTGCAGCAATACAAAAGGTGATGCCATGAAGCTAAAGTATGAATTTGAATTCTCATTTTCTAACGAGCGTGAAAAAGAATTCTATAAGATTGCTGCTGTCTCGGTTGCTATCGTAGTAGCATTTATTGTCGTAGTAAATAATCTGTAGGTGATGTATGCAGATAATACTTACAGCAAAAGAAAAACGCTTGCTTCGAGCACTAATTATCATCGCTGCATTCGTGCTACTTTATGCAGCTTTCCCCGACCCTAAAATTCATTAATCAAAGGAATAATTTGTATGGAAAAGCCAACTTTATTGATACAGAATATGTCAAATGCGGATTATCACGCATCGAAAGCTGTGTCAAGCACACAGTTAAAAACAATCGCAAGCAAATCACTTGCGCATTATGTTTACAATCTCAATAATCCAACTCAGCAAACAGAAGCTCTTGCATTTGGTTCCGCATATCACAAAATCGTGCTTGAGCCGGACACTTTTGAAAAAGAGTTTTTTGTTATTGACGAAAGCAAAAGACCAGAGCCGGATAAAGACTTCCGAAATTCAAAAAATAAAGAATGGAAGCAACAGCAGATGGTTGCTAATGCAGGTAAAACACTTATTACAAGTTGGGATTACACACGCCTGCGGTCCATGCAAGAAGTGTTACTTAACAATCCATTTACAGCTGATTTAATCAAATCCTGCGATGAAATCGAAAGCAGTATTTTTTCAGAAATGAATGGCATGGATGTACGTGTCAGACCTGACGCATTTAATCAACGCCTGATTCTTGATTTAAAATCAACGGAAGATTGTAGCCCCGATGGCTTCTCTCGCACTTCGGCTTCAATGTTTTATCATTTGCAAGCTGCCTTTTACACTGATGTAACAGCCCATATTGATGGAATTAAAAGACAATTTGTCATCATCGCGCAAGAAAAAACAGCCCCATATGTTGCACAGATTTACATAGTACCGGAGCATGTTATTTCGCAAGGCAGACACGAATATAAAGCAGCCTTAGAGAAGTTAAAGATTGCTTGCGAGACAGGCGAATTCCCTGCATACGAGTCCAAAGAAATGGGTGGCATACGTGATTTGTATTTACCCAACTGGGCGATGAGAGAGGTGCAAGCATGAGTACTGCAATTGAACGCTTCAACCCTGAGCAACAGATGCTCACCGTACGTGACCGCTTTGTAGCCGTCGCACAATCCAATATTGACTTTGATAAGGAAAAATCATTTGCAATGCAGATATTAAATAACAGCGATTATTTATTTTCTGCTGCGCAACAGAATCCTGAGTCATTAATCAATGCTGTTTATAATGTCGCACTCACAGGTCTGACATTAAATCCTGTCTTAAAATTCGCTTATCTGCTTCCTCGCAAAAAGAAAGTAATACTTGAGCCAAGCTACATGGGCTTAATTAAAATACTGACTGACGCAGGTGTAGTTAAATCTATACGAGCGTATGTAGTTCGCAAAGCTGATTTATTCAGCTACGAACTTGGTACACAGCCATTTATTAAACATGTGCCAAGTGCTGAGTCTGGAGGCGAAATAATCGGGGCTTATGCTATTGCGGAATTAGCTGAAGGCGGGACACAGTTTGAGGTGATGACAAGACAAGAAATTGATATAATTATGAACCGGAGCGAGTCTGTGAAAGCGGGTACCTCAAGCCCTTGGAAATCTGATTATTCGGAAATGGCACGTAAAACAGTTATTCGCAGATTATATAAATACTTGCCGAAGACACAGATCCGCAACTTTGATGCACTTGTGGCGGTTGAAAATGAAGAATATGATGATGCTGAAATAGTGACAGAAAAAGCATCTATATTCTCTGACAGCTTGCAAGCAGAAGCACAACCGGCAGCAAAGCAATTACCAAAGCAAGTCGTAGTGCAGCAGCCAATAAAAGCCGAGCCACAAAAAACGCTGCAAGTTGCTCAAGCTCTACCGACGCAAAACGCTGACGATGAATTTCAATTCCAAGTCACTGTAGATGAATGGAAAGAAAAAATAGTATCGGCAAAGAACATTGATGAATTTGCTCGCATATCAGACGAGATACGTGTTGCAGCAGCAGACCATGAACGCTTGCGTAAAGCACTTGCTGTTATCTTAAACACGCATTTAGATAAATTAGGATATGAGCGTGACACCGAGAACAGAACGTATCGTCCGAAAAAAGCGCAAATACCTCCGACAAACATGGAAGTTCAGAAAACTCCATACGCACCCAAAACATCAAAAACTAATCAATACAGTTTCTAATAAGGATTATTCAATATGAAAATAGAACGCTTAAAAATCATGAACGTGTTGGGTCATGACAACTTCGAATTAAAAGCAGGTAAATTCAATGAAGTGAAAGGTCGCAATGG
>JAYRWZ010000239.1:0-4659 GCA_041917875.1 Chloroflexota bacterium
GTGGGGATCGGTCATAATCGTAGCGGGATTGGAATTCACTAACACCACCCTAAACCCTTCATCTCGAAGGACTTTACAAGCTTGAGTGCCGGAATAATCAAATTCGCACGCTTGACCTATGACGATGGGACCTGAACCAATAACAAGTATAGTTTGAATATCTGATCTTTTTGGCATGTGTATATCGTATGTAAAAAAAAATTTCGCAAAATTACGGCATAATTAGTTCTTGACTCATTACAGCATGAAGAGTACATCGAGTGTTATCCATTGAAGTGTGAACTTATCGTAAGACAGTTTGAGGCAGTTCTTACAATAAGATTCTCATTCTACTATGATTTAGTAGCCGGAAAACATAAACACCCCGAATGATAAGAAACACAGTATCGTAATCTGATCTACATATTATGATTTGATAACAATGTGAGCACAGCCATTCGGACAGCAACACCGTTGCGCACTTGTCTTTGTATGACCGATTGGGGGGAATGTGCCACCTCATGGTCTAACTCAACACCATAATTTGCTGGACCGGGGTGCATAACAACAATATCCGGTTTACTAAGCAAATGTTTCATACGTAAACCGAACTGCTGACTATACTCTTCGGTTGTTGGTATATTTTTATCAACAATTCTTTCTTTTTGAATACGCAACATATTAATTGCGTCAGCCCATGCCACAGAATCTTCTATGTTTGCTAATCTGCGAATATTTGAAAATTCACGTAAATCCGGCATAAAAATATCAGGACCGCATACTGCAACTTCCGCACCTAATTTTTGAAAAAGATAGATATCGGATCGCGCTACTCTGCTATGCAAAATGTCACCGACAATACAAATTCTTTTTCCTTCCAGCGAATCGAATTTTTCTAACAAAGTAAAACCGTCAAGCAATGCTTGTGTCGGATGTTCATTGTTTCCCTCACCTGCATTGATAAATATTCCGTTACTATGATTTGACATTAATTCTATAGAACCATTTATCGAATGACGGATTACCCATATATCCACTCCCATAGCATCAATATCCTGACGAGACAGAGAATGTATTCCTAAGAGGTGTTTTTGCGAGTAATGAGTCATATTTGCGAATACCATAAAATTATACCGGGATTACAGTGATTTTGAGGATGTAGATGATTGATTAACCTGATTTTCAATGAGGTAAACGTATTCTGACAATTAAAACCACTCATGTTTGAGTCATAGCTGTAAAAAAAAAGCCGCTCAAAAAGAACGGCTATAATTTGTTGAGCAATTATTTTTTCTTCCCTTTAGCCGGAGTGGCTTTAGCTGCCGGTTTTGCTGCCGCTTTAACAGGAGCGGCTTTGGCTGCCGGTTTTGCTGCCGCTTTAGCAGGAGCGGCTTTGGCTGCCGCTTTGGCAGGAGCAGCTTTGGCGGCCGGTTTTGCTGCCGCTTTAGCAGGAGCGGCTTTGGCTGCCTTTTTCGGCGCATTCATTTTATCCTTAAGGATTTTTCCGGCATCGAATTTTGGCATTGACCGAGCAGCAATTTTAATTTTTTCTCCCGTGCGCGGATTATGTCCGATACGTGCAGCACGCTTAGACACCTTAAAGGTACCAAAACCAACTAAAGAAACCTGATCACCTGCTGCCATAGCATGAGTAATTGTTTCTACGATACTTGTGAGAGCAGCTTCTGTCTGTACTTTGCTTAAGCCGGCTTTGTCTGAAGCAATAGCAATAAGTTCTTGTCTATTCATGTATGAACCCTGTAGAATGATGAGAAATGAAATGATGTTTGAATTGTGGCTGCAAAAATAGATGTTTTCATTGAAGTCATCAAAAAAAACAATACCCACACTGAGGTTTTATGTAGTTTTATGCTCAGATTCTGTAGTTTTTTGCTGAAAAACTGCGCTTTAACTGATGTCTGAAGTCTCAAGAAGATGCAAACAGCATTAAACGTTTTTGAATGGCACGATGGATAATACAACACATTTACCGTATTTTTGTGAGAACTCTTTCATATACTCATAAGGAAATACAATGGCAATCTACATAACTTCAGACTGTATCAATTGCGGTGCATGTGAACCGGAATGTCCAAACACCGCCATCTATGAAGCCGGAGCAGTTTGGAAACTCGGCGAAGAACAATTCTCGGATTCTACATCACCCGGCGGGTTCAAAGGTGAGTTCTGGTCAGCAGACTACTATTATATCGTACCGGATAAATGCACTGAGTGTAAGGGGTTTCATGATGAACCCCAATGTGCGGCGGTTTGTCCGGTGGACTGTTGTTTACCTGACCCCAACAATGTTGAGACAGATGAGAAATTGCTTGAAAAAGTAGAATATCTTAACTCAATAGATACAACTCGTCTTAGAAATTGATGCTCCGGCAAATAAGCACGCAGCCGGTATAACATATCGGCTTTTTTTTTCATACAATGTACTTATTGCATATTATTCCAGTTGAACATTATGAACTTCCCCATTCAAGGAACGCTTACCGCAGAGCGAGGTCGCATCACTTCATATATTCCTCACAATGGCGGCATCACAATAATCACCGAACGCGATACTCACCATTATCCTCATGCTTGGCTTTATCCGGGATTTACCGATACTCATGCCCATATATTCGGGCTTGGTGCTCGCTTACACGGCATTGCATTATACGATTGTAGAAGTGTTGAACAATGTCTTGATTTAGTACGATCAGCATCACCTACCAATGATACTTGGTATGTGGGAATGGGATGGAATCAAGAATTATGGGATAAACCCGAATTTCCTGATAAAAAAATTCTTGACAGTTATTTTCCCAATAATCCGGTGTATTTAAGCCGTGCAGATGGTCATGCAGCATGGGTAAATTCGGCAGCTTTAGCGATTGCAAATATTCACTCCTACCCTACTAATCCTCATGGCGGCACTATTTGCATTGATGATCACGGTAATCCGACCGGCATTCTCATTGATAATGCAATGGATATTGTAAAAAAACATATTCCTCTGTTTTCTGATGCTGAAATTCAAAAGAGAATATTATCAGCAACAAAACAATGTGCAGCATGGGGTTTAACAGAAATTCACGATATGGATGTACATCCGCGCTATCTTCCCTTTTTCAGAGAATTGGCAGAAGCAGGCACACTTCCAATTCGCGTTGTCAGTTATGTTTCTGCACAAAACGATGAATGGGATACTGAAAATTTATTACCGGCGGTCGGGGAATTTTTACAAGTTGCGGGAATTAAATTTTATGCTGATGGTGCATTAGGTTCTCGCGGAGCAGCATTATTGGAACAGTATTCCGATGCAGATACTCACGGTTTATTTTTAATAGACACAGAAACACTATATAAAAAAGCAAAATCAGGTTTAGACATGGGATGGCAAATAGCGACACACGCTATCGGAGATGCAGCAAATCGTATGGTGCTTGATGTCTATGAACGTTTGCGCAAAGAAGGATATAAAAAAGAAGATCATATTTTACGGATTGAACATGCACAAATAGTACATCCATCTGATTATGAACGATTTAATTCATTAGGAGTGTTTGCCGCCGTGCAACCCGTACACTGCATTAGCGATGCAACAATGGCTGAACAACGATTAGCTGAACGATGCTCTTACAGTTATCCGTATAATTCACTGTTGAAAAATGGAACAATTATCGGCGGTGGCTCAGATTTTCCTATTGAATCGGGCAATTCCATTATCGGCTTAGATGCATTTATTCGACGCATTCCATTTGATGGCTCCGATGCTTGGCAAAGCCATGAAAAAATATCGCGCATTCAAGCTTTGCGTGCATATACGACAGATGCACATTTTCTCTCCGGCAATGAATATAGACGCGGACTCATCCAAACTAAATTCGATGCTGATTTTACTGTATTGGATACAAATATTCTTGAATGTGCGGAAAAGGAAATAACGACTGCGCAAGTACTGGCGACATATACAGCAGGTATTCGCCGATTTTCACATCAGTAAATTAATATTATGGAACAAACAACACAAAAAAATATTCAATCCCCACGCGGTACTCGAGATTTATTACCCGATCAAATTATGGGCTGGCAATTTCTTGAAAAAATATTTTCACAAGTTGCACAACGCTTTGGATACCACGAAATACGTACACCAATTTTTGAACACACAGAAGTATTTTCTCGTGTTATTGGTGAAAATACCGATGTCGTAAGTAAGGAAATGTATTCATTTCAAGATAAAGGAGAAAAATACTCACTTACATTGCGTCCGGAAATGACAGCCGGCGCTGTGAGGGCAGCCGTACAACATAATTTAACCGCAACCGGTCAATTACAAAGATTGTGGTATATAGGTCCCCAATTTCGTTATGAAAGGCCACAGGCGGGACGCTTTCGTCAATTTTACCAATGTGGAGCAGAATGTTATAATGCACCGCACCCCGAAGCGGATGCAGAAATAATCATATTTGCTGCTATGGTTTTGGATACAATTGGTATCAATAATTATACACTGCATATCAATACACTTGGTACTCCTGAATGCCGTGAACGATATATTCAAGCATTAGTCTCATATCTCGAAGAGAAAAAAGATCAATTATCGCATGACAGCCAAATTCGTTTAGCAAAAAATCCACTGCGTATATTGGACTCAAAAGATCGTGGCGATAAAGCTATTCTCAA
>JAYRWZ010000240.1:0-5958 GCA_041917875.1 Chloroflexota bacterium
ATACGGCGAATATGACATCATATAATCGAAATACTGTTTTTCATTCGGATTGCCCCATTCTTCATATTCTGTAACCGTCAGTGGCAATGTCGGATCTAACATCGTATTGATGACATCAACAAAAGGAACATGCGCTATCACTGCTTTGCATAAATCAGGGCGTAAATTAGTAACGGCACCCATCAAAAGACCACCGGCACTGCCGCCTTCAATCACCATTTTTTGCGTTTGGGTAAATAAATTTTTTGTAAGATAATCGCCGCAAGCAATAAAATCGGTAAATGTATTGATTTTTTCCAACATTTTTCCTTGATCATGCCATTTTTCACCATGCTCACCGCCACCACGAATATGAGCAAGCGCATAACAAAATCCACGGTCAAGCAAAGAAAAAATATTCGACGAAAAACGATCCGGCATACTTATACCATAAGAGCCATAGCCATATAATAAACATGGATGTGAGCCATCACGCACAAAATCTTTTTTCATTAAAATTGTGAGAGGAATTTCTGTCCCATCTGATGCCACAACGGTATGAGATTCCACGCAATATTGTTCCGGCGAATATCCTTGTACTTCTGTTGTTTTGCGAGTATGCAATGTATAGTCATCGAAAGAAATATCTATGACGGAAGCCGGAGTAATCGGTGATGTATAATTAAAGCGATAAAAAGCTGCATCCGGCTGAAAATTACGTCCTCCGCTTAAAGAAAATGTTTGCTCGGGCATAGGTATTTCCATGCCATTATGCAATGAATAATCAGTAATATATAAACGTTGCAATCCGCCTCGTCTATAACAAATAACCATTTTTTTATCAAATAATTCTATCCATTGCAATCGTTGATTTTCATTATGCGCCCAAATTTCCTGCCACGAATTTATACTCGGATTTTCTATTGTCGTTTGCATGATTTTAAAATTCTTGGCATTATCATTGGTCATAATAAACAGAGTATCATCTTTACTTTCAGCATAATATTCACGACCATGATTGCGTGGTTCTATGCATTGTAATTCACCAAGCGGTGCTTGGGATGATACAAACCATGCTTCCGATGTTGTGGAACTTGCCGTTTGAACAAAAATATATTTCCCGTCTTTTGATTTATGAATATCAATAAAAAATGCGTCATCTTTATCATGAAATAAAAGACTGTCATTATCTTGAGGTTGCATAATATCATGAAAAAACACTTTATATGGTCTAAATTGCTCATCAAGACGTGTATAAATAAAGCCGCTGCTATCGGACAACCATTCGGCAGTACCATGTGTATCTGTGATAGTATGTCCTACTATTTCGCCTGATTGTACATTTTTGACGGAAATATGATAATATTCCGAGCCGTCCACATCATAGGAATATGCAAGAAATGTTTGGCAGGGACTTAATTTAAGCGTACCGAGTGAAAAATAAGCATGCTCCGCAGCAAGTTGATTAACATCGAGAATTATTTCTTCTTCGCCATTTTCATAATGACGACAATAGATAGGATATTGCTGTCCTTCTTCTGTGCGTGAATAATAATAATAATCGCCCATTTTATCGGGGAAAGTCATATCTGTTTCTTTTATTTTTGCCCGCATTTCTTTATATAATTCTTCCTGCAATTCTTGGGTATGCGCCATAACCTGTTGTGTGTAAGCATTTTCTGAATGAAGGTGATCAAGAACTTCGGGATTTTCCCTTTCGCGAAGCCAGAAATAATCGTCTGTTATTGTAATCCCATGGATGGTGGTGAGATGTGATTTTTTTGCCGCTGTTGGCGGTGATAATGGCATTGTAGTCATTGAAACCTTGTGTGTATAATACATAAATCCTTGGCAAAATTCGGCAAAATGATTGACATAACATCGTTGTGGACTTTCTTACTTTGTTAATGAAGGTTAATGTGTCCTTTGGGGCTTTGTCTATCGTATTACCGTATTTTTGCGAAACTTTACGCATAAGTAGGGTATATTTTTCTTTCATTTTTGTTTCGTGTGGGGTACAATGAAGCAATATTTACTTTCTATGGGATTGGTGTGTCTCATTGCTGTCGGTGAGATGGCAGCTCAAACAGAACCGTATATCAATGGACGACTTGACGTTGACAATAGGGGCATCGGGTTTATGAACAAAGACAGCACAATGCATGTGATTATGCGCTTTCGTATGCAGGCATTGGCTCAAACGGAAACGGTTTCCGATGAAGATCTCAGCACATCGCGTGAGAACTGGGTTTTGCGTCGTTTGCGTTTGCGTTTTGGCGGTTTTCTTCTTGACCCGCGTCTGACCTATAATATCCAACTTTCTTTCACTCGCGGCGATATGGATTTTGCGGATACGGGTTTTCCCAATGTAGTGCGTGATGCTGTGGCGTATTGGAACTTTGACGAGCATTGGCAAATCGGTTTCGGTCAAACTAAATTGCCGGGCAACAGACAAAGGGTTGTCTCATCATCGGAGATGCAATATGCCGAGCGATCTGTGGTGAATAACACTTTCAATATTGACCGTGATTTTGGCTTTCAAGGATGGTATCGCAATACCATCGAGGGCATAGGACTCAATCTGCGTGCTGCCATCAGCAATGGTGACGGGCGCAATACTGTCAGCACAAGCGGAGCAAGCGCGGGCGGTTTTTGCTATACAACCAGAGCCGAGATTTTACCTTTCGGTGCTTTTACCGGCGGCGGCGATTATTTTGAAGGTGATCTTTTACGTGAAAAAACCCCAAAAGTATCTGTCGGAGCAACTTATTCCGTCAATAGTCGCATGCGGCGCACAATGGGACAACTTGGTCCCGAATTATACACACCAACCGCAAACAGCAATAATCAGCTTATCTCCACCAATACATTGCTTGCGGACGCTTTATTGAAATATAGCGGCCTGGCTCTCTATGGCGAATACGCTCTGCGCGATTCAAAAAATAATCCCGTCACAAAATCCGCAAATGTGGATGATAGGTTTGTGTTTCTCGGCACAGGAATTTTGGCACAAGCCAGTTATTGCTTTCCTTCTATGTGGGAAATTGTCGGACGTTTTGCGGCGGTCACTCCCTTCGACAAAATGAATGACACTACATTATTTTCCAAGCGCAACCTTGATGCCGGCAGAGTTGCCATAAAAGAAACCAATATCTCTGTGGGGCTTAATAAATATTTCAATCGGCATCGCGTAAGAATCAATACCGAGCTTATGTATCGTATTCAGGAAAACATGATAAAAAGCGATGAGAGAAAAAATATTATCGGACGATTAAATCTCGAATTAGGCATTTAATATACGCATAATTTATTGCTGTATCCCTCATGTGGTCGCTTACCGAATGGGGGATTTTCTTTATCCGATTTGGTTATGTGGTTTGTTTCGTGTAATTTTGCGCCCATCATCAGTTCATGTTTTAACCATCAATTTATGAGGAGAATGTTTTATGGCTATTGTTGATTCTAATCGCAGCGGACAACTGTGCTTTTGATGCCGTAACTCTTAGAAACTTCTATTTTCCTTCTTCAGTTATATTCAAGCATATTCCACCCCTGCGATTCCTCTTCGCTCGGCTTTATTGCCGTCCATGCCCGAAATTAAGCGGTTTCGGTGTTTTCTGTGTTTCATATCCTAAGAAACAAGAAAATATCAGCAATCATTGTAATTCGGTATAAATCTCTTTATTATTTCCAACACATTCAACATATACCATGCGGTATAATGCTTGAGTTATATTTATTTTTCACACATATAGCTTGCAGCCATTATGTGGTTTGCGGCTATTGTATATTCTATTCAGAACCATGAAACATTATATTCTTGATACTGACAGGGACGATTATGTCCATTTTGAAAAATTTACAAAGAAAAAAACACAGAGTAAACCCAAACATTCCCACAATGCTATGGTGCGGAATAATGATGATGATGGCGACATACATTTCGAAGAGTCGGGTTTACAGGAATTATATGAACAAGGTCATATAAACGAAGTAATAAGAATAATACGGCGCGGTAAAGAAGCCACAGTATATTTATGCCGCACGGAACAAAACAATCTTGTTGCCGCCAAAGTATATACCGATATAAAAGTGAGATCTTTTCGTAATGATACCGTATATAGAGACAATCGTTTTATTGGCAGTAAACGTTTAGAAAAAGCCGTACAACAACATACACGAACAGGTGTAGATGCACAGCAAGCATTATGGATACATGAAGAATTCAGGCAATTACATTATTTTTATTCTCATAATATTACAGTACCGAAGCCGATTGCATATTCCGGCAGAGTAATTCTTATGGAATTTATTGGTGATGAAAGCGGCGAAGCACCGCGTTTATCTGATTGTGATATATCTCCGGCAATGGCACGTGATGCTTTTCAACAAAGCATGGAATTATTGCAAAATATTGTTGCTTTGGGAAGGATACACGGCGATTATTCAACATTTAATATTCTATGGTGGCAATCACGGTGCATTGTTATTGATTTTCCTCAAGTCATTGAAATTCAGCGAAGTCCCCATGCACGGGAATTACTCAGGCGAGATGTGCACTCGCTCTGCCATTCCTTTGCACGTTTGGGAGTACATAGCAATGAGGAAATAGTATTCAAAAACATTGAAATCTATGCAGATTGGAGGAAGTAGCACTTCGACGTTCCACAGCTAGCAAAATATTCTCTATAATTAAGGGCATGATGTGTTATTCCGAACTAAAAGCATGGAGTGTAAAAAGCATTAGGTAGAACGAGTTCATCAAAAAAAATCGTTATTTTAGTGTAGCTTCAATCACGAAAACGAGGAAAGCAGATGAATGATAGCGTAACATTTGAAGCCGGATTACATAGAGCAAACAATGTAATATATATTCGCTTTGATTTTAATGCGGAATTACACAAATGGGTGCGCGCCCTTAAGGGTGCGCGTTGGAGTCAGACGAAAAAAGCTTGGTATGTCAAGGACAATAAAGAGTTTAGAAAGAGATTTGGATTACCTCAACTATCAGTAGTGAACAGTGACTTCATGCTTTCATTCCATGAAATTAATCGTCCGGCTATGAAAAAATTTATAGACACATTAGAGCTAAAAGCATATAGCCGCAATACCATAAGAACCTATTCGCAAGAATTTGCGCAATTACTAAAAGCAATTAAGCACCATAATGTCAATGAATTATCAACAGAAAAGTTACGAAGCTACTTTTTATACTGCATCACAACACTTAAACTCTCGGAGAACACTTTGCATAGCAGAATTAATGCTATCAAGTTTTACTTCGAGCAAGTTTTGGGTCGAGATACTCTTTTCTTTGATATTCCGCGCCCTAAAAAACCAAGCATATTGCCAAGGAGTATAAACATAGAAGAGATCAAAAGACTCTTTGAGGTAACCGATAATCTTAAACATAATACTATGATCAAATTATGCTATGGAATGGGCTTACGCGTAAGTGAACTTGTCAACATAAAGGTATCAGATATTGACTCGAGTACAATGCGGGTTTTTATCCAGCGAAGCAAAGGGAAAAAAGATCGGTATGTGAACTTACCTGATTCGCTGTTGGAACAATTACGTGAATATTACAGACAATATAAGCCGAAAGAATACCTTTTTGAAGGTCAATATGGTGGGCAGTATAGCATACGTAGCGCACAATCTGTATTCAAGGATGCTTTGAAGAAAGCAAACATTCATAAGCAAGTAGGCATACACGGACTTCGACATAGTTTTGCCACTCATCTTTTGGAGAATGGTACGGATATCAGATTCATCCAAGAACTACTTGGGCATCGTGACTTGAAAACCACTTTGCGCTACACGCATGTTACAGATAAGAGTATCAGTAAGATCAAAAGCCCCCTTGATTTGATGGGCTAAGAAGTGTTCTTGCAATACAAAATGCGCATTGCGTGTTTTGTATTGCAAGAATGGCCAAAACAGCGTAAATCAGTCTTTCGACAATACAAAATGCGC
>JAYRWZ010000241.1:0-3667 GCA_041917875.1 Chloroflexota bacterium
AAATGAATATAATTAATAAGCGGCTCCTCATTGATTATCATCCGTATTCACAGTCCATGACAGGTTTACGCATCACGGATATTCGCGGAAAAACGGTGTATAGCACACTATTGGAGCGCGGACAAAGCAGTGCCGACATTGATCTGAGTGCAATGAGCAAAGGGTATTATGTTGTCATTCTCGAAGGCAGCACAGGCACTATCAGCAGAAATATTATTGTGGAGTAAATTACCTGATATATTGTCTGGAACAGGATGTGTAGGATTATAGGATGGGCAGGATTTTTTTGATTGTGCTATATTGTCTTGAACAGGATTTGTAGGATTGATGTGATTAACAGGATTTTTTTGATTGTGCTCACATCTTTATCCTGCTAATCTTTTAATCTCTGTAATCGTGTTCGGACAGTTTCCGATATATTGTCTTGAACAGGATTTACAGGATTGATGTGATTAACAGGATTTTTTGATACTATATTGTCTGGAACAAGATTTATAGGATTTCAAGATGTAAAGAATGTTGTGTATCATGTTCATCAAGCAAATCAAAACAATCAAGGTTCAGACATTTATATGTTTTTGATTCGCTCGTATCAAATTTCCTCATAATCATTCGAATAATCAAAACCCTCATCCGTCCAATCTGGTCACTTTCATCTGGGTAGTGACACTAACCACTTCGCTATTTTTTCTTCAGTTTAGTATTGAGATACTTTCAATAAATTACGTTTTTGCCAAATTTTCCATATTGTTTATATATTCTCCAGATATACATTGCTGCTTGTATAATTCATCTGTAGTTTCTCATAGAACACTTTGCCCACCCGACCGATATGGTCTATCAAATCGGGATTATTGATTTTGTGGTAAAGAGAAAGATCTATTGTGTAAGGCAAGAGCAAGTCATCTAATTGGTTTTCCAACTTCATCAGACTGGCTAACTCCAAATTTCCCTTGATGGTCAGATCAATATCCGATCCGGGTTTGTAATTGCCTTTTGCTCGTGAACCATAGACGATTACTTGATCAATTTCTGAATATTGAGCAAGGACGGTATGGATAAGGTCAATATATTGTTGCTTTAAGCCAAACATTTAACGGTCTTTTAATTGGTTCATTCGTTCTTTGAATCTCAAAAACAAGTCATAGTATTTCTCCACCACATCTTTGACTATTTCCTTGGCTATCTCTTCATTGTATGTGTGAGAAGATTTGTTGCGACTTTTTATCATCTCCATCCAACCTTCGCCATCCTCAATCAAACCTTTATTAAATGCCTCACGGGTGGCATCTCGCGAACCGGTTATATCGGTATTGCCTTGGTATTCAAAATAATCTTTCAGAACATTCCAAGCCAGTTCATGCGTAAACTCAAAGCGTTGAATCAGTCCTTGCTCTTCCAAATCTGAAATTCCTTCATTATGAAATTTCATCACTGCCTCTTCTATGAGCGAAAAGGCTTTTAGAAAATTGTGAAAGCGTTGTTGCCATCGTATATCTTGTGTGTTCATGGCTTGTATCTAATGTTTTGTAAGTTTTTTATTGCTTAATCCTATCATTTCATCAAGGACCTATGTTTCTCAGATAACTGATTTGATTTATTCACGTCATATAAAATCAATAATCGGATATTACTCTATGTGCAATGATTCATTCATGACTATTAAATCAGTGATTGAATGAAGGCACTTTTCCATACACCTTTCGCTATCGTAGCCATTTTATTCTGCCGTTGAGCAAGCACTTCAGGATCAAATTTTTCATAATTACAATACTCATTACTCAGTTTATAGCTGGATTTTTTATACTGAGTCAGCTTATCTTCAAAACGCCTATTATTGTCTAACTTATGATTGATTCTGGCTTCTAATAAGGTATAATTGCCCAATCGGTAGATATAATCCTCTTTCATATCAACAGAGAAAGAGTCATCCCACACAATCCCCGGCTTTTCCGGCAGAATATGTTCGATAGTTGCATTGGCTTCCTCCGGTTTATACTCTGTATTGGCTATATGGTTCTCCAATTTGACAAGAATATATTTAGCTAAATCTTTCTTCCTTTTCGTATTAACTATAGCAGTAGAAAATGCTTGTTCAAAATTATTATCTGATACATAAATATTTTTAAGTGCAAGTATAGCATCTTTTGCAGTAATAATTGATCCATTGGCAATATCATTGGCTACCTTGCTGAATGCTCTCTCTGCTTCATTGGGGTTTAAATCACTCAAATTATATCTGAATACGATAACGGCTAACTCTCTTACCAGAATTTTAAATTCAGTTCTTGGAAGAAAATCTATGGCAGAGATCATCAATGAATAACAAGTCGTTACATCGAGTAATTCTATGACTTTTAAATGTGTTCGTTCTTCTTTATCCCACAATTCATCATTCGCATTATGAAATGCGGTATAAAACAGGCTGATTCCCTCGAGTTTATCTAAAAATGCAAAAGCAATTTCGGGTGTGGTTATCTCTCTTTTGATCGCCTTAAATAAAGTGGGTTGCCTTTCGAGTTTGTATTTGCTATTCCAATAATGCCTGATAAACGTTGTCAAATCATTCGCTTTGATAGTGTCATTAATGTTTTGCCATCTTCTTTCGGCTTCATCCACATCAATTTCACCTAAGTTATAGGTAAGTTTCAATAAGTAGTTTTTCAATAAATCAGCCGTAGATAACTTTACACCTCTTGCATTGAGTGTTTCAAAAACCTTAAATGCATCCACATCATTATTGACAGTAATCTGAGTAAACACAATACCATTGCCTACTGTTCTTTCTAAATATTCTGCCAACTCTGCACCTGACCGATTTTCTCTAAATTTTTCTTTTAATTTATCAAAAAAGTAATTAAATGCCTTTTGCAACAATTTTTGAGAAGGTTTGAGTTTTGCTAATGTAGGGGGCTGTCGTAATTTTAGAAGCCAACTTCTATAGTAATCATCATTATTTCTATTAAGTGTTATTTTAGGGCTTATTGAAAGTTTAGACGTTGAAAAGTTCCCTAAGTATCTTTCCGTAATTTTTTCAAATCTGATTTTATTATCTGCCGCATCAATATTCTCTTTTGACCATGTCTCAAAAAGAGCTGTCACGGCTAATGCCAGAATAGATAATGTTGTCAAACGTTGTTGACCATCAATGACCCAATATGCTTCATCTTCTTGTGATATCGGTTGTAAGACTATATAACCCAAATAATGTGTTTTATCATTCGGGATTTCTTCAATATCATTCCATAAATCTTCCCAATCTTCTTTGCCCCAAGAATAATCTCTTTGGAACTTAGGAACTTGATAAGATTTTCCGTTTCCGATGATAGTATTAAATGTTATAAATTGTGACATGTCGCTATTCTTCAAATTGTATAACCTATTTTCACCAAATTTTTCACTATGCTTTTATCCAAATCCTTCGCTTTTTTCATTTGCTCCGCAAGGGCAGTAAGTTAGTGCATATTTTTCTCAGATGCTTGACTTCATTTATGCACGTTATATGAATCTTACCCTGTTCCATTCTACTATGAACTTGTTTAAACAAAAGCCGGGAAGTTGAACATTCGTATATTTGCAAAAAGAAGAACAAGTTACACAAATGGAACAACTCCCCGATATGATCTTAACAAAATTACAACAAAATCAGTTAGTAACAATATGCAGT
>JAYRWZ010000242.1:0-2018 GCA_041917875.1 Chloroflexota bacterium
TAGAAGAGAATTTGAGATTATTATAAAAACACTAAGTTTCATAGTCTTTTTCATTGTTTCTCCAATTAAATACATCATTCATTCTGATCTTTTGTTACATCAGGGACAGAGTCTGGATTCGCGGGGTTAGAGCTAATTACATGCATTTTTCCAAACCACTCACGTTGAGTTCCTCCATACTTGCCAAAAAGATTTCTTAATGTTGAGAATTTTCCACCTGTAGTTAGGACAAAATCAGTTGTTGTTTTCGACATTATCGCCGCTACCATACCCCACTCATAATTTCGCTCTGAAAAGTATTCAGGTGAACAGAAGTTAATAGTCACGCAACCATGACTGATAGAACCAGGATGTAATAAAAAACCCGAACGTCCATCATCAGGTGATCCATATTTATCATATCTATTATTAAATGGAACATCATCATCAGGATCAAGTCTAAAATAATTCATTTTTTCATTTTTACTTTTTTTTCCATAAAGTATGTCATAAGTTCCGTTGGGAATAGGTATTTCGTATTCGGAATTTTCGTTGTCAAGAGTACTTCCATCTGGTCTATATGGAATTTGACGCATCAGATTACGAATAGGATTACCAATACCTCCCCAGTTATCTCTAAGTCCGGCATCAACTCTACCACCCGAAAACACACCATTAATTTCGAGTATTTGATTTTCTATAATTTCGCCTTTATCATTACGTATTCCATCCATTTTATATTCTCTCCATGAAACAATTTTCGTTGGAGCTCCAGCTTTATAAATATCAAGGTCAGTTATATGTAGTTTCCCAGTAGATTTATCAAAAACCATGTGTACTTCTTCTCCATCCGAATCTATCAATATTATTGGGCTATTTCCAATCCCAATAAAAGGAGAAAAACTCGGATACTTCGCTTCTAACGGATCCACCGCATCCCACCGTGCTTTGCGGGGGTCATACCAGCGTGCGCCATAGTCAAGACTTTTGCCATTTTCCGTGCTGTTTGCTTTTATCTCATTATCTTCTTCCTTCCCATTATACCCATAGCGGTAATCGCCACTTGCATCGTTCCAATTTCTGCCCGGCTGTGCCATGCCGAGATACTGTATGTTAATGTGTGTGTGCATTGCTGCGAGTATTTCCTTTTTTACATCACTTCTATAATAATGAATTCGACTTTGACAGTGTTATTGTGACGAATAAATACTTGTTTCAAAAGTGTTAATCTGTATGAACACAATTGTCTTAACATTTGTCCAACTTTAAACAATTCTTTCAAAACTACAAAAGAGAAACGAGATAGCAATCTGTTGCCCGCCAATAGATAGTCGCTCTAACTGTGGTTGACTTACAGCGCATCAAGTTTTTCAATGCTGAAGAAACATTACAATAACAGCAGTCTGTCAATCTTGTGTTTCATCACCCTATTCATCATTCTCAATCTCATTTCTTTTGAAGGAGTCAGATTTGACTACAAAAGTATATTTGTACTTCAAATCTGATAAACACTAAATTATATTTTTAGCACTATTTCCTTATTTATTCTCAAATAAAAGCGGTTTTAATTGTCAGAGAATGTTTACTTCATTAAAAATCGGATTCATTAATCATTTACATCCTTACAATCACCGTAATCATAGTGTGGAATGCAAGGTATTGCTAACTGCAATATACATCAACTACTTATTTTGATTATTTCTAAATTTATGGGGAACCCATAAAAGACCGAACGATTGACTTGGAAATTTGTTAATCGTGGAATGGTGTATTTTATGGGCATAGACTATGTGCTGAAGATAGGGGATATTACATTTGATTGATACATTTATTCTTTTATGTATGAGTATATCATGAATAATAAAATAAAGGAAACCATAGAGAGTTATCCCCACACCGAGCCCCACAACAATCCACTGATTGTTTATATAACCGACAATAGTAATTGCAATAGAAATTACAGCAAAAAACAGACTAAATACATCATTTGCCTCAAAAAAATTTTTCCCATGTTTATGATGTGTCTTATGAATATTCCA
>JAYRWZ010000243.1:0-5185 GCA_041917875.1 Chloroflexota bacterium
GAACAGGTATTAATTTCCCTTCGACATAGCCCAGAACATGGTGAAAATAATTATTCCACTCGGTAAATCGAGAAAGATAATCCCATACCTTTTGGGAATTAGTATGAAAAATATGGGGACCGTATTTATGGACTAAAATATGGTGATCATTGTAATAATCATAAGCATTGCCACCGATATGATTACGTTTATCCACAAGGAGCACTTTCTTTTGTAAGACATTAGCAATTCTTTCAGCCAAAGTGCAGCCACTAAATCCCGCACCAACAATAAGATAATCGTACATAGAGTAAATCCTGCGGTTAATTATTGAATGCTAATTGAACGAGAAAGAGCGGAGATAAGTCGAATGCGAGGAACAATAATAACCGACACACACATAATAATCAGCATACCAAGCATAGCTCCGCCAATAATTACCGCTCGCATTGGGCGCGATTTTTTCTGAGGTATGACAGCTTCATCTAAGATATACATGGTCGGAGCATTTTTATGTTCATCGAGTATGGCTTGTTCAAGCATTGGCTTTAAGAAAACTTTTACTTTTGTCAAACCTTCGAACTCCGCATAGAATTGTGCATAGCGAACACCGACGCCCATAGCATCTCGCAGGGCAAAATTGCCGGCGAAACCGGATTTATTTTCAGCATCGAAGAGTTTGCTTCTTAATTCATCGAGTGCGAATTTTTGGGTGGTTGTGGCAGGGTCATTTTCGCCAACGGTATTTTTAAGCAATTCATATTGTACTTCTGATTTCATCACTTGTGCCTTTATCTCTGCAAGTGACGTGGCAATTGCTCCTGCTTGGTCAACAGGAGAAAATAGTAAAGTTTTACCGGATAATTTACGTAAAGAATCGCCTATGCTCGCAATTTTTTCTTCGGTGATTGCTATGCGTTTTTCAAGGTATTCACGATTAGTGGAAGCTTCCATTCTTGACAAACGTAATGAAATATCATTGGCAATCTCGACTGCACGATTTGCCATTCTTACGGCTTTTTCCGGACTTTTACTTGTGATGGAGATATTATAATTACCTTCCGATGTCAGCTCTACTTCCAGATTTTCTTTGAGTATATCTCGTATTGCTTTCATATTCGTATCCGGCAATTCATACTCTTCGTGTAATTTAAACTCATGAATGAGAGAGTCCTTAAAACTGCGACTTTCCAAGACTGTCAGATATGTATAGCTCTCGCTTTTGCCCCCCAATTTTGACAGACCAATATCTTTAAGTGCACTGGTCATGCCACCGAGCATACCGCTTAATGCTCCTCCAGGATTATTGGGAGGGACAATGTTTACTGTTGCTTTATACCAAGGAGGCATCATAAACGCTACTGCCGTCGCTATGGCACCGGCTATGATGACCATAATGGAGATGAAGAGTTTATTGCGCCAAAGAAGTAACCAGATAGTTAAGCCATTCAATGCTGGCAGTGAGTGCATGTTTGATTGTTGGATTTCCTGTTCGGACATTGTCAAGATAATGATGATAAACGAAATTCTTAGCACAAAACTACGAAATGCGAAGCCCAAAAAGCACAGAAATTGAAACAATTCATGTTTTACTTTGTAAATTACGCTTTGTGGGAAACGCTTCTTTAGACTATAAAACAATTACTTCATTGTCTGAATACGAATGAGGACTTTACAATCACAGTTTTTTGTATCGCTCCAAAGGACTGCAAAACAACCATTAGCGCGAATAGCTATCATTGGCATACTTTCTAAATTAGCTTTAGACAGTGTGTCGGTAATCATGCCGGCTTCTCTTGAATGGTTGCTTATGCCGTTTATACCTCTGCTTGGTATTGGCAGTCTTGTTATGTGGGTGGCTGCCGTCCGTAAGGATGAAGAATGCATTGATCTTGAACTGTCGGATAGGGAACAACCATTGCAACTGAGCAATATGATCGGGTCTATGGCTTTTATTATGTTGATTGTTCTGATTGTTTCCAACATGACGGTTTCGTTTTTGGGTGCTTCGTCCATGACAATTGCCGGCCTGGCTGTATTTGATGTGTTGATTCTTGCGTTTTTTGCTGTGACTGGCGATGTGTTTCGTATTCTCCGCAGATTACTCGTTCTTAGGCGCTCTTCATCCACAAAGTTAACCACACGCGTCACCTTGTTTTTTGTTATTGCATTTCTGTTTTTTTCAACATTGCATTTTGTTTTTGGTCTTGTAGATGCCATGGCAATTGTTATTTCTTCAGGCGGATTGGCGGCTGTCTGGTTTTTTGTGCGATTGAACCAAAATGATTGGATCAATACATTACAAAGGAAAGAAAAGATATCATTATTGCGTCGCACGATTTTCAGTCTCTTTACTTGTCTATTAGTTCCGGGCTTATTGATACATGACTCTGTGGACGGTAACAATGGGATGGAATCGGCTTATTTGTCCATTGGTTTTTGTGTCGTGTTTGCCTCCGGTATATATGGAGCTGCGCTTTCTCGCTTGTTTTTTTCGATTTTGTTTTCTCTTCCAACTGCTCAATTTATTGATAGAAGAAACTATGAAGTGGAATCACTTATCGAGTTGAATCGTTTAGCGTTATCTGATACATCCATTGAAAATATAGTGACAACGATTATGTTCCGAGCCATGGAGGCAACACGAGCCGAAGGAGCTTGGTGCGAAGCATTATCCCCGCAATCGTCAGACTATATTGTGCTTGCCTCTGCGGTGCTCACAGAAGAGCACATAGCATGGTTTCATCGTTCGTCGGAATTCGAAACAAAAGTGTTGCGTTCGCAGGAACAAATCCTTATTTCCAATGTCGAAGATGATCACAGTTTGGCGTATCTGGCAAAATTTCCTCAACCCTTAGCGCGTTCCGTCCTTGCGATGCCTCTATTCGCCGGACAAAAAAGAGTGGCTATGTTAGTCCTTGTAAAGAGGGATGCTTATGGCTTTCAAGGTGATGATTTGCGCATCCTGCGTGCTTTCCAGCATAATGTGAAGATTGCATTAGATAATGCGAAGCTGTTAAGAGAATCTATTGAAAATGAAAGAATTAAGCGTGAGCTTTCGCTTGCCAGCAGTATGCAAAACACTATGCTGCCACAAACATTGCCAGAGATTGCCGGTTTTGATATTGATATACGCTGTATGCCCGCCGCGGAAGTCGGTGGCGATTACTATGATTTTGTTCAATTAGAAAATGGCATGTGGTGTGCTATCATTGGTGATGTTTCCGGTAAAGGCATACCGGCTGCTTTTTATATGGCGCATGTGAAGGGCATAGTGCTTTCTTTAGCCGGTATGGCAAAATCACCGAGAGACTTTTTGATAAAAGTTAATAATGCTTTGTATGGTAACATGGAAAAACACGCATATATTACCATGTCGGTTTGTATGTTTGATACCGATGCGAAAGAGCTGGTGCTTGTCAGAGGAGGTCATTGTCCGACATTTTTGAAGCAAAACAGGGCAGTGGCAGTCGTAACACCGAAAGGGCTTGGCATAGGGCTTGCCGGTAATTCTTTGTTTATGCCTACTTTACAGGAAATGCATATTCCATATTCTGAAGGCGATATTGCATATTTCTTTACTGACGGTGTTTCCGAAGCAAAAAATAATGCAGACGAAGAATTTGGTTATGAGCCGATATTGAATGTATTACGAGGCGTACAAGACGGCGAAACCAGCAAGACAATGAACGAAACCATTTTGCAAGAGCTGCGAGTTTTTGTTGGTGCTGCACCGCAACATGATGATATAACTTCCGTAGTTGTGCGCTGCGTTGATTCGCAATTGCAAAACTCATTGCTGACTTCTTCGTCTAATGAAAACAGACAAGAAACTGACCGATAACCATGAATATTTAAGAGGATATTGACAATGAGTCATAATTTTGACATACAATCAACAAAACAGGGCACTGTGCAGATAATGCGCATCAAGGGATTTCTCGATGCACATACTGCACATGTCTTAGAAAGAGCTATTGAAGAAAAAGTCAAAGCCGGAGAATTTTCTATCATCGTTAATTTTAAGGATTTAGACTATATAAGCAGTGCCGGTCTGGGGGTGTTTATGGTCTTTATCGAAGAAATTCGCAGCGGCGGTGGTGACATTAAATTGGTTGAAATGAAGCCAAAAGTGTTCACTGTTTTTGATTTGTTGGGTTTCCCTATGCTTTTTGATATTCTTCCTGATGAACAAGAAGCTGTGACTAAATTTCAAGTCTGATTATGAATTCAAAGTTTCACATACCAGGCAGCATTACTGTGGCGGCGCAAACGGAACAACTCAATGTCATCAGAGAGTTCATTGCCGTATGTGCTGCCGACTGTAAATTCGATGAACAACAGATCAACTTTATTGAGCTTGCTGTTGATGAGATTTGCGCGAATATTGCACGTCATGCGAAAGAACGCCAAGCCGCAAAGGAAATCATAGTATCGGTATCAATTGAAGAATCTCAATTTGTTGTAACCATTGAAGATAATGCGATGCCTTTTAATCCGCTTAATGTACCGTCGCCTAATATGGTTGATTATTTCCGTGCATACAAGAGCGGTGGTTTGGGCATTCATATTGTCAGAACTGTTATGGATAATATTATCTATACGCCATCACCGACCCATGTTGGTTATAATGCCTTAACTTTGCGCAAACAACTGCCCGTATAGTATCATGTACGGACTCTTTGTTAAAAAACCTCGCCAAAATCCCTTAAAAAAACTGTAATTTCGTATAAAATGATTAACTCATTCACTACGATATACACTCTCAATGGTTAAATTTCTATTCATTCTTACCGGCTTTACTCTTGGTATCGGACTGGGAATAACACCGGGTATCCTAAAGCCGAAGCCGATATGGTGGCGCATAACGTTTATACTTATCATGTCATTGGTGGTCTTTTTTTCCTTGCATCCTCCCATCGCAGGAACCTTCGCTGATGCCGTTATAGCCGGAAGAGCAAATCCCGACGCACTCGTACCTGTGCATATAGCCCCGACAAAAGGAGGCACCTTCGATACTCAATCAAAATTGTGGATTGTCCAAGTCAATGATGTGCAAAATGTGACAGAAACACGAAAGACTGTTCAGTTGCTTTGTCGTGAAAACTTATACAATGAAGCCGGCTGTTTTCAACAAGATTTGGTTGTCTATGTCAAGCGTTTGGATAATGACATAACGTATAGCGTTGAAAGTGTGGGAATAAAA
>JAYRWZ010000244.1:0-5504 GCA_041917875.1 Chloroflexota bacterium
ACTTAACTTATCTTCAAACATAGACAGTTCTAGGTCGCCTGCCAGTAAACCTATATTCTCTGATATTTTATGGACAGTAGCAGGTTTTATATCACCAAGACCTCTATCCAAAGGTTTTACAGCCTCAAGTATAGTTGGGCGTGATGTTTCATTTTCATAAATCTCTGCCAGCGTTTCGTCTTGCAAAAACATTGAAGTCAAATTGGCTTGTGGGTCTAAATCAACAGCCAAGCATTTATAACCTAATTCAGCAAGCATATAGGAAAAGTGGTACACTAATGTTGTTTTACCAACACCACCTTTGTTATTGAAAAAAGCGATTGTTTTCATCGTTGTTTGCTGTAAATTATTACCTCAAAATGAGTTGGTTGGTTAATAATAAATGTAGCAGGCGGATTTCCATTTTTTTCTAATGCTTTTTTGGTTTTCATTATTCCAACATTAAAAGCATTAATATACCCTAAATTCTTTACAGCTTCTGCTAATACCGGATTCCTGTAATCGTTCTTAGATGGAAAATTCTCCTGAGTTACAGAACCATAAAGCCCTCCCGGATTGCTTATTTCAACTCTATCATCAAATTCATAAAACTTGATTGGTGCATTTGATTGATAATCTTTGTGTACAATAGCATTAAGCAACAATTCTTTAAAAGCTACAGTCGGATAATTAAAAACATAATCACCGCCTATTTCCGGCAATACCATTTTTACCACTTGTGTTTTTGCAAATTCATCAATTACTCTTAATTGAGTAGTTAAGTCTCCTTCAAATCTTCTTTCAAAATCAAAATCATCGGTAATATCTGTTCCCTTGAATTTTACATACTGCACATAAGCACCCGGAATGAAAAATCTCGGATTCGTTCCAAACATCAATATGGCAGCATTGGTTGGGCAATCGGCTCTTAAATCGTAAAATTTTAAAGACGCTAATTGTTCTTTGATTTCTCTGCCATTTGCCGATAGCGTTTCTTCATCAATTGCTGTTGGCAGATAGGTAAGTCTGAAAATATCTATGCTGATATCTTCCAAGGTACTGCCATAACAAGGTAATGTATCCCAAGAAATAGCAAATGAACTTCTTTTTTCACTTAGTATTCTCTCCTCAGCCACATTGGCAATGTCTTTTCGTGGACCTACTCTAATATGTACTCTTCCTTTGTATCGTACTGGTGGTTGAAAACTGGGCGTAACTTCTGCTACTGCCACAAAACCATCCGGATATTCGAAGCCTGCTACTGTGATGACAGGTGGCGGAACTATTCTGCCGTCTGTTCTAAAATCCATCAGTGTTTGCAAGATTTTTTCATCTTTTGGCAAACCACATCTACTTCCATCGTCATTCACGCCTACTATTAAGTAGCCGGGCTTCTGATGATTGGGAAAGTCATTGGAAAATGCACATAAGGCTTCCCCAAACTTATCGGCATTCTTTACCGAAACCGTCTTTTCAACACGGTCTTGTTCCAAATCTAATAATAGCCGGTCTAATTCTTCCTTTGTTATCATTGTTCAAACTTCCTTTGTTTCAATTTCTTCCTGTACTTTTTCTTCAACAGTTTCAATATACTCAAAACCCCAAACTTCTGCTAATATTTGGTTGATTTTCTTTTGGGCTGCGGTTTTCATTTGACGTAAGCCTTCTAATACTTGCATTTGGGCTTCTAATTCCGCAATGATTAATTGTTGGTCTTCAATTTTTAGTTTAGGAATTTCGACTGCACTTAAAATGTCAACACTTAACCCTTCAACGGTAGGACCAGTTCGTACTTTATCAAGTATAGATTGCTGAATTACTTCTAAATAATAAGCAACAAATAATGTCTCAAACACTTTATTAACTATTATTTCCTTTATATCTTGATTTATTGTTACTGGTATAATATTATAACCAATTGGTAATGTATGTTTCAGTATCCCGCTTCTAACAACCATTAAGACGCTTCCAGTTGGAACTAAGTTTGTGGAAGAATCTTTTATTGCATCATTTGTTATTTTATCCTTGGAATTATTTATTTTAAATGATTTCATATCTTTTGGTGATACCCAAGGAATATCTCCGTTCCAAAAGTTTGGTTGCATTTTGCTTGGTGTGCCACCTCCAATAATCTTAAAAAATTCTTTATCACCAAGTTTAGCTTTTTCCGAGAAATCATAAACATACGCAGGCAGTTTCAAATCATTATTTTTCAACACCAAATCCGCCCCCTCAATTATCGCTTTTTGTTTTTCAATTTGTGCAACAATGGCGTTTTGTTCATCAAGAGAAGGCAAGGGGATTTCTAACGATTTTAAAAACTCGGCACCTTGTTCGTTTTTAATGCCACCGTTTTTAATCTCATTTACTCTCTCTTGCAGTTGTTTACTTCTTAAAGCAATTACCAGATATTCAGGATTGATTTGCGTTTTATCAATTTCATAGACTTGGTAATGCGTTGAGCAAACCAATTTTCTATCAGCCAGAGCCAAAGCACCTTGGTGAACATTTATTTTAGAAGTAACCAAATCGCCTTTTTCCGCTTGGTATAAATCCATTCCTGTTTCTTTTTCTTCACGGAAATGAATTTTACCATCTTTAAAGGAAATCTTATCTACAATATCAATTTCGCCATCATAGTTATCTTTCTTAATCTTGACATACTTCGGCTCAACTTTGCCTTCCAGTTTTTCAATTGGATATTTTGCACCGCTTTTCAAAATCTCCTTAATCACATTTAATTCCTTATGTTTTGCAATAAGGTCATTGTCCAAATTGCTTACATATTCTCGGGCAATGTCGGCTTCTAAGGCACTGCGGAAATTCAATGTCTTGACCGCTGATTCTATTGATTGGATTGATTTGCTTGATTGTAAAACTGCATAAATATTGTCTAAATCTTTTTCAGAATTAATCTTGTTAATCATACCAATCTGATTAATCACAGGTTCAGACAATGGGCTGCGGTAATTGGCAAGGTTAAACGAATAATTGTGTGCCTTGTCAATGCGTTTGGCAATTTCACTGAGTATTCGATTTTCTAATTGCTTAGGAAATGTCGTAATTTTTTCCTCTGTTTTTTCAATAGCTTTTGAAAATTTCTGTATATCTGCAAGTAACTGTTTACTCTGTTTTCCTTTTTTTGATTCTTTCTTTGCTTTTGCAAGCAATTGTTTGGTTTCTGCCAAATATGTGGTGAATTTTGCCAATTCCACAGCACCGTCACTTTCCATATCGGCACGAGTTTCTGTGCGGATTTTTTCTTTTATGCGCGGGTCAAGTGTTTTAATCCATTCGGCAGGGATGCAAAATTGGTTCTTGGTTTCGGGTGGTTGTTTGCCGTGTTTTACATATTCGTGCCATAGTGTTAAGCATTCAACAAGTTGATTTCCTTTTTGCTCCTTGCGGTTGGTTCCCATTGTGTAACCATCATTGGTTATTTTGTAAAACCACACCCATTGGGTGTTTTTATTTTTCTCTTGTGAGTTCTCATCAAAGGTTGCTGAGTTTTCCGAAGCACCTTTTTCAAAAATCAGGATACTCGTTTTGGGACCTTGTCCGCTTTTGCTGACAAATAAACCTTGTGGCAAAGAAATAATGGCTTTCAGTTGTGCTTCGTCCAAAAGCATTTTACGCAAAGCCTTTGCACTAAACTGATCCCACGTGTGGAAACCTTCTGAAACCACAACGGCACATGTGCCACGTGGTTTGAGTTGCTCAAACATCAATTTCACAAACAAAATGGTGGTTTCCGATTCTTTGGAATATTCGCCCCACACATCAGGATAACTCTCTTGGTCACGCTGTGCACCAAAAGGCGGATTAGCCAAAATAACCGATTTGCTTTTGTGGTCGGTTATGGGTCTGTATTTCGCTAAACTATCGCCTTGCTCAATGTTGGCAGGGTTTAAGCCCCGAACATAAAAGTTAATAGCCGCCATTTTGCGAATCATTCCCAAATATTCAATTCCCGTTACACCGTTTCTGTAAAACTGTGTGGTTTGCTCAATGCTCGGGAAGTCTAATTGATTGAACTTAAAATACTCATCAAACCAAGCCGATAATTCGGAATGAGCTTTTTCGCCGGGCCATTCACGTTCGGGGTCAACTCTTCGCATTACAAATTCAAAAGCGTCAAACAAGAAACCACCGGTACCGCAAGCAGGGTCAAAAATAACATCGTCAAAAGTCGGCTCAATCATAGCCGTCATAAATTGGCGAATGTGGTCGGGTGTGCGGAATAGTCCAACATCTTTTGTTCCGCCTGTTTCACTCAAAGCCGATTCAATGGCATCTCCTAAAAGGTCGGTTTTCAACAATCTTGCTTCTTCAATGTCGTTGGCAACAATGCTGATTACTTCGCCAAGATTTCCGCTGTTTACATTGTTGGTGAAATTGGAATTGCTAAAAACTTCTTCTATCAAAACCAATTGGTCTTGTACTTTTTGCGGAAGATTTTCTTCAAACACTTGTCTTGCACTACTTAAAATACTTGAATAAAAAGGAAAGAAGTTGTCGTTGAGCTCAGATAAAATTTGCTCATTGGAAACGGTGGTCAGATAAGAGAATAAACGATTTTCGTTTGTTTCTTCAATGCCTGTTTTAGGATTTTTCCATTTGTATTCAGCTGAAAAGAGTTTGCGAAGTGGTTTAAATTCATCGTCTTGTTTGATTTTAGTTTCAAAAATCCGAAGTAACAAAAGTTCAATAATGTATTCAACTCGTTGAACAGGTGTTCCTGCCGGTCTCAGCTTATTATGTAGCTTTTTTAAAGCATTGTTTGTTTTATTGTCTGCGTAATGTACTGTCGAACGTCCCATTGTTTGTCTGATAACTTAATGAAAATTATAGCAACTCTACCTAATACTTAGATTAGAGATATAACTGTCTCTCAATTGCTAAAGCAGTATTTCTTGACTCGCTTCAAAACTACGAATTTTTTTCTCTTTCCCCCCATTACGGCATGGCGACTGTGAAGCCACCATGCCGCATTGAGTATAAGGGGGATTTTTTTATCCGCCGAAATTATTACTGTCCAATGTCAATGTGGGCGTATATGCCGAATAGACCGCGCCATAGCCCGCTCGCAAACGATAATGCCATACGCCGCTTTTCACGGTATGGGGTATGCTTGTGGAATTTTGATTCCAAATTAAATTCCACTCCGTTTGATTGTCGGATTCTTCCAAATTATAGCTATTAGCCCAATCCACCGAAGTGCATACAAAATTGCCGCTTATGAAATTAAAATCTTGCGGAGTGTCCAAATTAAATACCTTGGTAATAATAATCGGTTGGCTATAACCGCCCGCATTGCGAGCTTCCACCCGACAATGTAAGCCACCCGAAAGGGGTTCCGGCACGGGCACTTGGGTATCGCTGCCCGAATATATTTCCGTCCAATTATCTTGATCGGCATCGGGAGTGATAGCCACCCTATAGCTTGTGGCATTGTCCACCGCATTCCATGATAAAATGCCATTGAGCAATACCAAATTGGTGACGGGTTCGGGTGGTGTGGTGCC
>JAYRWZ010000245.1:0-2249 GCA_041917875.1 Chloroflexota bacterium
AGTGGGGTAAAGAAAAATGGATCGAATTGGCACTGTTGCTAAAAAGTAAAGGAAAAAATGTTGTTGTCATAGGCAGCAAAGCCGACCAAGAACTTTGTGAATCAATAGCGAGCAGCAGCAGGGCAGTTTCTCTTGCCGGCAAGACCACATTGGCGCAGACATTGTCGGTTTTGCAAAGAGCTGAGCTTTTAGTCAGCAATGACAGTGCGCCTGCTCACTTGGCATATCTTGTACATTGTAAAGTGATTATGATATATGGGCCTACTGTTCCCGAATTTGGATTTTTTCCACCTGATTCTCGTAGTATAGTATTACAAAACAAAAACTTAGATTGCCGACCATGTCATCATCACGGTAAACATGAATGTCCACTTGGTACGCATGACTGTATGAAGTCCATTGATGCACAAGCAGTGGGAGCGCATATCATTACAAAAGAACAGAGCTAATCGGCTCTGTTATCCTACGAATACGTATTTTTGCGCAACAAACTGCATTTATATCATTTATTCCGTTTTTTCTATGTCTGAATTACAATATATGTCAGGTTTTGGCAATGAATTTGCCACAGAAGCAGAGCCAAATGCTTTACCCAAGGGACAAAATTCTCCGCAAAAAGTGCCATATAATCTTTATGCCGAGCAAATCAGCGGCACCCCGTTCACAGCTCCTCGCCATACGAATCAAAGGTCATGGCTTTACAGGATTCGCCCATCGGTTGTTCATAAACCATTCAAGCAAATTGATAATAATTTATTGCGCTCAACACCGTTCGATGAAGTACCCACACCACCCAATCAATTACGTTGGAGTCCGATACCTATACCGGAGGAACCGACCGATTTTATCAAAGGCATGGTGACAATTGCCGGTAATGGTGATTGTTCCACACACAATGGATTGGCTATACATGTGTATGCAGCAAATAAAAATATGGAAAATACTTTTTTCTATAATGCTGATGGTGAAATGCTCATTGTGCCACAGTTGGGTGCTTTGCGGATAGACACCGAGATGGGGCGCATGGATGTTGCTCCCGGAGAAATTTGTGTTATTCAGCGCGGTATTAAATTTCGTGTGCATTTGTTGAATGAAAGTGCGAGGGGATATATATGTGAAAATTATGGCAGCACTTTTCGTTTGCCTGATTTAGGTCCGATTGGTGCAAACGGATTGGCTAATCCTAGGGATTTTCTCACACCCGTAGCACGCTATGAAAACATTGACGGCGATTTTACTGTTATTGCGAAATTTTTAGGAAATCTATGGGAAGCACCGATTGATCATTCTCCGTTGGATATCGTTGCCTGGCATGGGAATTATGCTCCCTATAAATATGATTTGTCCACATTTAACACTATTAATACAGTTTCCTTCGATCATCCGGATCCGTCAATCTTTACGGTTTTGACGGCTCCGTCCGAAATTCCCGGAACAGCAAATTGCGATTTTGTTATATTTCCTCCGCGCTGGATGGTCGCTGAAAATACATTCAGACCACCGTGGTTCCATCGGAATTTTATGAATGAATTTATGGGGCTTATTTTTGGTCAATATGATGCAAAAGCAGAGGGTTTTGTGCCCGGTGGATGCAGTTTACATAATTGTATGTCAGGACATGGACCCGACGCTGCAACCCATAAAGCAGCAACGAATGCTCAATTAGCTCCACATAAACAAGAAAATACTTTAGCATTTATGTTTGAAACACGTTTTGTGTGCAAAACAACAAAATATGCTATGGAAACAGGTGAATTGCAACATGATTATTATGAGTGTTGGCAAGGTTTGCAACCACAATTCACGAAATAGTCTATGAATTTTACGATTGTAGATTATCAAAGTGAAGAATATTATCGTATGGTGGAATTGCGCGATACGGTATTACGAAAACCATTAGGTTTAACATTAGATTTGACCTCATTGGGAAATGAAGAAACATCAATACATATTGCGGGTTTTGAAGGCAATACTTTACAGTGTTGCCTTTTACTTACTCCTTTAGAAGCATCCGTAATTCAAATGCGCCAAGTAGCGGTTGATACCGAACTTCAATCCAAAGGAATCGGTAAACTATTGGTGCAATTTTCCGAAAATATTGCCCGTAAATTATCATATAGTGAGATAATTCTTCATGCAAGAAAAAACGTTGTCGGATTCTATGAGAAATTGGGCTATGCAACGTATGGAGAAGAATATATTGAAGTGACTATACCCCATATAAATATGAAAAAAATATTATAAGAGAT
>JAYRWZ010000246.1:0-7484 GCA_041917875.1 Chloroflexota bacterium
TCGGTGACGCCGGCCCGCATGCGCGGCAGCGCCAGCACGACGCGCTCGTTCTGAAGGTCGGCCGGCACGGTGAAGGGCGCCGGCAGCGCGTCGACGTCGGGGATGGAGAAGGGCGTGCCGTCGGGCATCACGCCCGAGGCGCGCAGCAGCGCCACGCGCCCGCCGGCCAGCTGCGATTCGTCGATCACCAGCTCGCCGAAACCCCAGGCATAGGGAAACCGGAAGAAAGAATGAATGGATACTATGATAACCATCTGATCTTTTTCCGAGTACTTCAAGAAACAGATTGATTTTTGCCGGTGGAAAGCATGTAATTTTTGGCATATAAATCTAGATGGTCAGTAATAAAACTAACGCAAAAATGCAGAAACAAGCTGAAATATCCTACACAAACGAACTTTTACGAAAGGCAATACACCTTTCATCTTTGTCTATACCCATCATGTATGGAATGTTAGGGAAGCAAATTATTTTTCGTTTAATTTTGATTTCTACAATACTCAGTGTTGGATTAGATGTGTTGTCACACAAAAATCTGCGCTTCCGCCGCCTGTATCTTTCACTCTTTGGTCGTTTGCTGCGAGCGCATGAAACTCAAGATGAACGCTTATTGCTCAATGGTGCGTCATGGGTACTTATTGCTGCATTGTTATGTATTCTTTTTTTGCCGCAAAGTATAGCAATCACAGCATTTAGCATTCTCATTGTCTCCGATACCGCAGCGGCTCTGATCGGCAGAAAGTTGGGAAAACACAGGTTTTTTGACAAGAGTGTTGAAGGCACTGCTGCTTTCATTGTTTCTGCAATCGGAGTTGTATTGGTTGTGCGGTTTATCATGGGTTTAGATATTTCTTTCGTCTATGCGGGTATTCTTGGTTCGATAATTGGTGGCATAGTTGAAGCTGCTTCAATCCGCTTAAAAATGGATGATAACTTGTCTATACCATTGAGTGTAGGATTGACAATGTGGCTAGCAGACTGGGTGGCATTTCTATTGGGCTTTTCCGGTTTCTTAGACATTAACTCACCACTTTTTGAGCCATTTGACTTGGGCTTGTAATTTATCATCACTTACTATCTATTATGAACACTTTTTTGCATACTCTTACTGTATGTTTCGCTTTTTTGGCATCGCATATTCTTTATGCTCAAAATAAAGGATGGGTTTGGCAAAATCCTCAACCTCAAGGAAATACTATAACGTCTCTGGCGATAAAACCGAATGGATTAGCCGTCGCATCTGCCGAAGCAGGCGGCATCATTGCATCTGCCGACCAGGGGAATGTGTGGACAGGCAGATTAACTGCTACTTCACAGGATTTGTTTGCGGTGTCTTTTTCGTCCAATAGTAATGGTTGGGCTGTCGGAACCAATGGCATTATTGTGAAAACATCGGATGGTGGCATTCGTTGGGAAGTGCAAAAATCCAATGTAACTGCCGGTCTGCAATCTGTCTATGCTGTCAATGATTCTATTGTCTATAGCGTGGGAAGGCAGGCTACAATTCTCAAAACTACCAATGGCGGTTCAAGTTGGGGAAGATTAATAAGTGGTTTCAGCGTTTTTTTGAACGGAGTGGCTTTTTCGACTGAACAAAAAGGATGGGCAGTCGGTAATGGCGGTATTGTCATGGCAACAACCAATGGCGGTGATACATGGTTTACTCAGTTTCCTCTAGTTGAGGATAATATTAACTTACGAGCAATACAAGTTTTTTCCAATGGACAAGCGTGGGTTGTTGGTGATAAAGGTACCATCAGAACGACAAGCAATGGCGGTACTAATTGGGTTATTCAAAAATCACCTGTGCAAACTGATTTGTTCGCAGTGCATTTTACTGATAATGCACATGGTTGGGTATGTGGGGAAAGAGGGACAATTCTTGCAACAACCAATGGCGAAGACTGGGTTGATATTTCATTACCGATAGAGGAAAACTTATCAGCAATCCGCTTTTTTAACAGCAATAATGGAATTGTTGCGGGTAAAAATGGTGAAGTGTATGTGACAAATGATGGCGGTAAAAATTGGGTAAAATCCAGTAAAGGTGAAAGACTTCATTTGTTCGATGTCGCTTTTGTCTCAGATAAACGAGGTTATGCGGTTGGTGACAGCGGTATTATACTGACGACCACTAATGCCGGTGATCAATGGCAAACACGCACAATACCGGAAAAAATAACACTCAGAGGCATTGATATTGTTGATAATAGCGCTGCGTGGATTGTCGGTGAATCAGGCAATATCTTCAAATTAGAAGAAAATGGTGAAAAAATAGTTCCACAATTATCACAAGTAACTGCAAATCTGTTAGATGTTGATTTTGTAGATGATTCTTTCGGTTGGGCTTGCGGAGAAAATGGAATTGTAATTACTACCACAAATGGGGGGAGTCAGTGGAAAGTTCAGCCGACTGAGTTTTCAACGCGTTTTCATGCAATCTATTTCGCAAATCGTAATTTAGGATGGTGTGTCGGCGACAAGGGCGTGGTGATTACTACATCTGATGGCGGGGAAACATGGCAACAAATAGATGTGGGAACTCAAAATAATTTAAGAACATTCCAGAAAATAGGTGCGGAAACTCTTGTCGTAGCCGGTGATAATGGATTTGCAAGGAAAAGTAACGATGGCGGAAAAACTTGGACTCCTCTGCAACTTAATACTTCACAAAGCATTATGGCAATTCGATTTTATTCCGAGACAAATGCAATTTTTGTTGGAGAAGGCGGTAGCAGCGCATTAACAAATGATGGAGGTTCAACATGGCGAACACAGTTCACCGGTTCAAGAAATATACTTCAATCTTTGTTTGTCTATGATGATTCTACTGCTTGGGCTGTTGGACAATTTGGTACAATACTTAAATATGTTCCTATTAACCAAATTCACACCTCAATTATTGAAAATCAAGGCGAAATCGCATCGTTCACGGCACAAGTTTTTCCGAACCCATCGAATAATGAGATGTATGTGCGAATTCCTTCTTCTGTATTACATTCGATTGATATTCGAATATACTCACCTTCGGGTATTGAATTTTATAATGCTTCATATAACCGAATAAATGAACTGATAAAATTGGATGTATCACAGTTTCCATCCGGTGTGTATTATATAGTGTTACAACATAAAGACAGTCGTATTATGATGCCGATTTCTGTTGTTCATTAATATTTCTGATCAATAGTAAAGTTCTATGAAAAAAGAAATAGTATTATCCATAAAACCCGAATATATATATGATTCAGAAGCAATTAAAACCTTTGCAGCTCAAGAATGTGGTATCAGTCATGCTGAAATAAGTGCGGTAACGATCAATAAAAGGTCTCTTGATGCTCGCGGGAGAAAGTTGCACTATACTTTACAAACAACAGTATTTATTGGCGAATATCCGCAAGAAATTCAAAAACTCAAAACCCGTTTAAAAACAGCATCATCGAAACATAAAGTATTAATAATAGGTGCCGGTCCTTGCGGATATTTTGCTGCACTTGAGTTATTACGATATGGTATTAAACCGATAATTCTCGAACGAGGAAAAGATGTCCGATCACGAAGACGTGATTTGCGTGCCATTCAACAATTCGGGATAGTCAATCCTCATTCTAATTATTGTTTTGGAGAAGGTGGAGCCGGTACATATTCCGATGGAAAATTATATACGAGTTCAAAAAAAAGGGGAGATATACGCATTGTTTTACAGCTGTTGGTCGAACATGGCGCTCCCGATGATATACTCATTGATGCACATCCACATATTGGGTCGAATAAATTGCCAGTCGTTGTTCAAAATATTCGTCAAACAATTTGCGAATATGGCGGAGAAGTTCATTTTGATTCTTATGTCACCGATATACAATATGGAGAAAAATTCGTTCGATTAACAACGGAGAGCGGCAAAGAATTTGTTGGTGATGATTGCATTATTGCTACAGGTCACTCTGCACGCGATATATTTTATTTACTCCACGCGAAAAATATTGCAATTGAATCTAAACCATTCGCAATTGGGGTTAGAGCAGAGCATCCGCAAGATTTGATTGATGATATCCAGTATCATGGTTATAGGCGGGGCGAATATTTGCCTGCCTCTTCTTATAAATTGGTGACCCATGTGCATGGCAGGGGAGTGTTTTCATTTTGTATGTGCCCGGGTGGTTTAATTGTTCCTGCTGCAACAGCACCGGAAGAAATTGTCGTGAACGGTATGTCTATGTCTCGTAGAGACTCGGCTTATGCAAATTCAGGTATAATTTGTGCAGTTTCACCTGAACAAGCTTCTCACTATGTGGAAAAAGGAGTGTTTGCCTGTTTGGATTATCAAAAGATGGTAGAAAAGAATGTTTGGAATTTGGGTAATGGTTCGCAAAAAGCACCGGCTCAGCGATTAGTTGATTTTGTACATGGGCGTTTATCGGAAACATTACCCGCCACATCATATATTCCCGGTTTATTGTCTGCTCCGGTTGAAACATCTTTCACCAAAGATATGAGCACAGCATTACGTCAGGGCTTTAAGGATTTTGATAAAAAAATGCGAGGTTATTTTACCAATGAAGCAATTGTGGTTGCGACTGAATCTCGAACATCTTCACCGGTAAAAATCCCTAGAAATAAAGAAACTTTGGCGCATATCAATATTCCACATCTATATCCCGCCGGTGAGGGAGCCGGGTATGCAGGAGGAATAATGTCGGCTGCTTTAGACGGCAAGGCGATTGCAGAGAAAGTTGCGCAAAAAACCGGGTTATTTGCAATAGAATGATATGAAGCAGACTATTCGAAAAATTGGAAGATATTTGCAGAAAAATTTCGTTTTGGAACCGGAATTACCGGATCCGACTTTTTGTGATGATTACAGCAGGGTTATTCAAGGTATAAACTTAGTTCGGATTCGATTTTATTCCATCGTATTAGTCGTTCTGGGGGCGGTACTTATATGGCGTGACATAGCTGTTTCTAAAGCTGCCGGCTTATGGGAGAGTAATGAAGCGTACTATGAACTGTTTTGGAGTCATATTGCATTAGCCGGTTTTTCGATTGTTTTTGCAAGCGTTTCTTTCCTTCTCCGAAAAAAAATATCTAGTCGCTTTAAAATTGTCAATCTGTTGACTTTTCTTTATGGATTGATTATCATTGCATGGGCTGCATTTTTATCTGCATGGATAGTACAAAAAGTAAGTCCAAATATTACCGAATTTATTGTTGCTGTTTTCGGTATTGCCGCAAGTTTCTTTTATCGCCCTGCGGCTTCGATTGTTCTTTTTACCGTAGGCGAGATTTTCTTTGTTGTCACATTGACTTTAGCGGTTGAATCACCGAATGCAAGTGGTCATATAACCAACAGTATAATTTTTACTTTCATAGCTTGGTTAATCTCTCGATTTACATACACTGCCCGCCTTCGCGAATTTGTCAATTTACGTACTATCTTTTTGCAAAAGGTTCAAATTGAGAATGTAAATAATGAATTGCATCAACAAAATTTATTTTTAGCAGAGTTAAACAAAGAAAAAAATGAGTTCTTAGGTATAGCAGCCCATGATTTAAAGAATCCTTTATCCGGGATAATTCTCAGTGCGGAATCAATTATTCGCTATGGCGACTATATGAAACCGGAGCAAAAGGAAAAAACGGTGAGCTCAATTCTTGCAACCGCACGAAGAATGAAAACCATCGTTACAAACCTCCTTGATATTAATGCGGTTGAATCAGGTAGGTTAACTGTGAATCTACAAAAATTTGATGCCACTTTGGCAATTAAAGAAATTGTTGAATCCTTCCATGTCACTGCTGAAAAAAAAGGTATCTCATTACATTATGAAGTCGTAAAACAGTTTTATGTCCTTGTTGATACAACATTATTCCATGAAGTAATAGAAAATATTATTAGTAATGCCGTCAAATATTCTCCTCTAAACACAAATGTATTTATTGTTTTGGAACAAATATCAAATGATCACGGCTCTGTAATTCGCATTGCGGTGAAAGATGAAGGTCCGGGTTTAACAGATGATGATAAGCAAAAATTGTTTGGAAAATTTCAAAGACTTTCTGCACAACCAACGGGTGGAGAACATAGCAGCGGTTTAGGATTAGCTATAGTGAAAAAATTAGTCGAAGCGATGAATGGTACTATTTATTGTGAATCCTCGTATGGAAAAGGTGCCACGTTTTTTGTTGAATTTCCGCATTATTCCACAGAATCATTATGAGAATATCGGTTTGTCTTATTGTAAAAAATGAAGAATCTTGTTTACGTGACTGCTTACAATCAGTATGTGATTTTTCTGATGAAATTATAGTAGTAGATACAGGATCAGATGATGCAACAATGTCTATTGCACATGAATTTACTTCCAAAGTGTATTCATATAGTTGGACAGATGATTTTGCAGCGGCACGAAATTATGCATTAGATTATGCTACAGGTGATTGGGTTGTCAGTATTGATGCTGATGAAATTATTATGAATGCTGAAATAATGCGTGATACTCTTGCCGCTTTACCCGCAAATGTCGGCGGATGTCTGGTAGATTTAGAAAGTCATGCTCATCGTGCTGACGGCACTAAAGATATTTTCCGTATTCACCTTTTACGAGTATTTCGAAATTTACCGCAAATACGATGGGAATATTGTATTCATGAACAAGTACTCGAATCTATTGTACGTGCAGGGTTTTCACTTCAAAAAATTCCGATTAATTATTTTCACACGGGATATGATTTAACACCCGAACAAATGATGGGGAAGCATGAGCGCAATGTGACTCTCTTGACCAAACATCTGGAAAAGAATCCTCATGATGGGTATATGTGGTTTCAAAGGGCAAAAACCTTTCGCGCCTTAATGAACCATCATCAAGCCGTTTCCGATATACGTCAGGCATTGACTCATCTGGATAATAATCACAGTGCAAAGCCCCAGGCATTAAATGAAGCGGCATTATTGGCATATCAAGAAAAGGACTTTATCCAAGCTGTTCAGTATGCGAATGAATCATTACAAATAATTCCTCAACAAAAATTTGCGCTCTATATTTGTGCAGAATCTTTGTATGAAATAGGGCAGTATGATGTTGCAATTTCTTGTTATGTGGCAATAAAAGATATGAAGGACCAATCAACTGCCGCAATGATTTTAGGTGATTATACTGTGCCGGCTGAACAATTAGAGTTTCGTATAGGAAAATGTTATGCCGCAAAAAATGAATGGAATAAAGCTGAATTATTTTTTAGAAACGGATTATCCATCAATGTCAATGATGTTGGTTGTCTTGTCGGTATAGCAAATTGTTTACTCAAAAAAGAGCTTTTTCAAGATGCCTATGATTATGCAGGCAGGGCTTTATCTCATGCACCCGAAAATCAAGAAATTCAGAAAATATATTCCTTTCTTGCAACACAGATTGCCGCCGCACCGCAACAACAAATGCTACGTGATAAAAAACCGTTTCTTAGTCTTTCCATGATTGTGAAAA
>JAYRWZ010000247.1:0-2767 GCA_041917875.1 Chloroflexota bacterium
AAATAACTCACTGCAATCAACTATTATTACGGGCTTACATGTCCCCGGCAAGCATCACCCCGATTTTATCGCATTACGATTACTTACTGCGGTTTTGGGCGGCGAAGGACTTTCCACAAGGCTCACTATGGCTTTACGCGAAGAAAAAGCATATACCTACGGGGCAGGATGTTTCATTGACGATGCTTTGCAAGGAGCTGCACTCTTTTGTGTTACAAGTGTCGGCAATGAAGTTACGGAAGATGCAATACAAGAAATATTTACACAAATGAGAAGACTCCACCATGAGCCGATTCCATCGGATGAGTTAGAAAGACAAAAACAATCCATCATCGGAAAAACACTTTTTTCTGCCGAAACCCCTAAGCAAAGAGCGCATCTGGCACAATTTTGTGAAATTCATGGTGTGCCGCTCACATATTTCCAAAGGCGCAATGAAATGTTAAGAACCCTTCAATCCGATACTTTACTATCAATAGCGCAAACATATCTCACACCCGAAAAAATGACAATTGCAGTATGTGGTGATGGAAAAATTCTAAATGAACAGTTGAAAAATTTGGGTACGATAGAGATGATGTAATGTCAGAATGTTATTTACTCAAACAAAAGTTGTTTTCATTGTCAGAATACTTGTAGATCATTGAAAATCAAGTTGATCAATCATGTATATCCTAAAAATCGCTTGAATTCTAATGTATATTCAATAATCATCTATATTATTTTTTTGCTCAATACATTAACGATTCGGGACAATAAGCGAGGATTGTTCTTTAATAAATTTAGAAATAGTCTGACCTTTTGAGGTTTTGATATTTACAAAATACACACCGTCAGGAGCTTGAATATCAATGCTTGATGCAGTTGCTGCGCTTATTTCTTCCGAGTGAATTATTTTTCCTTGTACATCGGTAATCGTAATCGTGGCATCGCCGGCATTTTCCTTCAAAGAAATGTGAATAAAGCCATTACTCGGATTGGGATAAAGAGAAATATCAATACTATTGCCGAAATCAGACAAACCCGTCATTGTTTGTTTCATTTTAAGCACAAAAATATCATCTTCACCTTCCGAGATTTTACTTGCCATAGTTGCTTCCGGGTCAAAGTCAACTGTTTTTTCAAAGAATCCTGTAGAATACACATAACCCTTGGCATCAACACTAATGGAATAGCCAACATCAAAAGAGTTTCCGCCGAAAGAACTTGCCCAGACAAAGTTTCCGTATGCGTCCAATTTCTGAATAAATATATCGGAGTTGCCCGCAGATGTTAAATTCATCGTATTTGGTCCCGGATCAAAATCCGTTGTTGTTGCAAAAGATCCAATCGTATAGATATTACAGACAGCATCAACGTCGATGGAATAACCTTCGTCGCCACCATTTCCTCCAAAAGATTTCGCCCATAGAAAATTTCCGTTTGCATCTAATTTTTGAATGTAAACATCAGAATTTCCAACAGCAACAAGTATCATCGAATCCGGTCCCGGATCAAAATCAACGGTATCTTGAAAATATCCTGTTGTATAGACATTGCGCGCAGCATCTAAGGCAATGGAATGCCCATAGTCATATCTATTTCCTCCAAAAGATTTCGCCCAGACAAAATTGCCGAAAGCATCCAACTTTTGAACAAAAACATCATTAAGACCAACAGCAGTTATATCCATTACCGTTGTTCCGGGATCAAAATCAACTTTGTCAGCAAATGAACCTGATGTATAGACATTACGTGCCGCATCAATGACAATGGAATAGCCGACATCAGCCCCATTGCCTCCATAGGATTTAGCCCAGAAAAAATCTCCTTTAGCATCCAATTTCAAGACAAAAATATCCGATCCTCCGACGGCTGATAGTCTCGTGTCATTGATTCCGGGATCAAAATCTACAGTGTTGCGAAAAAATCCGGTTATATAGACATTGGCGGCAGCATCAACAACAAGAGCATTGCCAACATCAGTACCAATTCCACCAAAAGTTTTTGCCCAAAGAAAATTTCCTTCGGTATCCAATTTCAAGACAAAAATATCAGATCCCCCAACTGCAGTTACATTGACCTCATCAGGTCCGGGGTCAAGATCTATAGTGCTTTGAAAATATCCTGTTGTATAAACATTACCCACAGCATCAACAGCGATGGAATTACCCACATTATATTGATTTCCCCCACAAGATTTCGCCCAGAGAAAATTACCGTCGGCATCAAATTTCTGAATAAATATATCATAAAATCCCACGGCAGACAGAGTCATAGTATCCGGACCGGGGTCAAAATCTATGGTGTTTTGAAAAGATCCCACTGTATAGACATTTCCCATAGCATCGACAGCGATGGACTTACCATCGTCGTCAAGCTTTCCGCCGACAGCTTGTACCCACTCAAGAGTTTGAGCATTCATATTTGTTGTCATCATTAAGCAGAATATGGCAGCTAATGTTATTGCCACTCTGTTGTTCCATAATCGGGATATAAAATAAAAAAAATAATCTTTAGCAAGAACAGATATTGCAAAGAAGAAGGACTTTGTCTCCGAATCAGACACAGTGCATGTGCGATTAATCATACTTTCCATCATAGTATCCTTAAAAGTGTATAGAGAGAGCGTTATTTACTCTTTAGCAACGATGGTTTTTTTTCTGTAATGTTACAGATTCAGTACTAAAAATTTACTCTGATGTATAACATAGTTAGCACTTTACGCTATCATAGACGTGTTCTATATAATAATGATATTCTCTACCATCAAAACCGTTTTCTATTC
>JAYRWZ010000248.1:0-1987 GCA_041917875.1 Chloroflexota bacterium
CATTACCTCTTCAGTAATTTTTTCTGTTATCGAAAAAAGAGGAAAAAAAATCATCACTATAACAATCATTCCGATAGCAGTTGCACTAAGCGGCTTGAGTTGCTGTGCTTTTTGTAAAATAATATCTTCCACGGCAGCAGACACCAGATAAGCAATTAGCACATTGATTGTAAAGAGAATTGCTTTAGTTATTTTGCGTAACATAATAAGAAATTTATTTTTTTAAGACAGTAATTACAACCCCAGCAATCGCCAACGTTGAGGAAACAACAAATGCCAAGAATGTCATCACAAACGGTTTGGGTGAGATCTTCTCGGGTGCTCCATAGACACCATCCAAAACCTGCACCGCAGGCACATCCTTTTCTTCCTGAATGAATTCTTGGAGGCGCTGTGTTTCTAAATATACTGTTATCTGTTCAAGAATCTTTTGTGATCGTAAAAGATTTACATATTGCTTTGTCAAAGAGGGAATGCTATCAACTTTTATACTTGTTTTATCGAAGGAAACCAAGCCGCCTGTCTGTGCTCTTTCTAGTTGTTTATTGATCGTTTCAATTTGTTGACGAAGAGCAATTACTGACGGAGAAGTAGGCGCATATTCCTGTTCAGCCATAGAAACTTCTATTTCTGCTTTAGCCAAATCCGTGCTTAAAGCAGCCGCATTATTGACCATTGCAGATGTTTGAGCATCAATACCGATGACATGATTTTTTTGTTGAAAATCTTGGACTGATTTTTGAACAGAATCAAGTTCTCTTTTATGTTTATCAATCACTCTTTCAATAAAAACCCTGGTTTTCTTTGCTGTAGAAGCACTTTTAGAATGTAATACTTTATCAACTGCTTCCGGCAATCTGCGTGCAATATGTTGGAGTAGTTCATGATTTTCGTTCACCATTTCCGGCGTTGGGTTAAATGAAGTTGGTAAAGTAATGATAATTCCTGTTACACCGCTTTTTCTATTATCAACGGCAATTGCACTTTTAATGATAAATAATTTTTCATGTCTATGTTTTAAAGCAAAAACGGGAGAAGCTTCTATTTCCTTATAATTTAACAACTCATCAATAACAGAATTGCTTGCCAACACATCGGCGGAGGTAAATTGTCCGCTGCTCCCCCCCAATCCGCCCATAGGCAAAGAGGGCATAACATTTTGCAAAATAGACGACAATCCACTCGGTGTTTTTTGTTCCGGTGGCATCAATGTTATCACATAGCGATATGAATGAGGAGCAAACATTGAATATAAAAGCGTCAATAATGTTATGGAAATGACAATGGTAAGAACAATAGCTTTTTTTTGTTTTACGACAAGAAATATATCGTTTAGTGTTGTTTTCATATTAAATGTATGAGTTGTCTGTAATAAATGGCATTAAAATAACCGGTTATCGCGTTAAACCGATAACAACAGCTATAATAGTAATTATTTGTGTCACGACTGTCATGGCATCGTAGAATGCCCTATTACTTTCAGTTATCTCAGGCACCATTATTTCATCTTGTGGTTTTAGAATTAAATTATCATCATATTCAACCGATTCACCATTAGGTCGTAATATAAATATTTTAGAAGCATCAGCAGTAGAAACCAATCCACCGCATTTTTCAATGTAACTTTTAATTGACATACCCGATTTGTAGAGCACCCGTCCGGGTTTTGCAACACGTCCTGTGACTGTGATATATTCCACCTTACGCGGCACAAAAATAGAGTCCCATGGTCGAAGCAAAATATTTGACTCAGAAGTGGCGGCATGTATTACATTATTAAAATTCACGAGCATCATACCTCTGAACTGGCGTAAGCGAGTTCGATAATACCGTTTTTCTGATTCGGTTTGCGCTTCTGCCGGTATTTTGTCAATACGGGAAAATTCATAATCCGGATCATATGCATCTTCTCTTCTGACCAATCCGGCTCGTGATGTATCCGCATCAGCGACAATTCCACCCGCAGCAATTAAAACATCACGAAGCC
>JAYRWZ010000249.1:0-4407 GCA_041917875.1 Chloroflexota bacterium
CATATCCATCAAGAATATATCTGTATTTTTTTTTTACTGTTAAGACAATAATTTAGTAATGAAAATGAAAGTGTAAACATTCTTTGTTCATAAGAAAGATATATATCTTGTGCATAAGAAATATTACTCCTAAGAATCGAAGGGTGATTTTTATGATCTACGGATTTATTAAATACCGATATATCTGACAACACTATGTTTCCTGTTATCTCGTTATTTAAGACTGTCTCCGGCGAAAAGTACGTTTTTCCTTGAATACCGCCAAAAAGTAATTCACCGTTGGGAAATTGTAATGCCTCATAACGATTAAATTCATTATCTGACAGACCGTCGTCTATTGAGAAAGGAATAAATGTCGGTTCTTTATTCTGTATTTTGTGCGACGGCAGACAACACAGTCCTTTGTTAGTACTAATCCATAAATTATTGTTTTTATCGGCTAAAACAGAATAGACAACATTGTTGGGAAGTCCGTCATTTTCAGTAAATACAGAAGATGTATGTAAAAGACGATTAAATTTAATCAATCCATGTCCATTTGTTCCGATCCATATATATTTCTCCGGATTAATAGGGTCTGGACACAGACTAAATAATGAGTTCGTAGGTAAAGAAGATGATTTATTATTAGGAGTAGATTCAAAATGACCCCACTTGTAATTTTTTTTATCAAAGGAAAAAAGCCCTTGTAATGTTGCAAACCATAAAGTTGAGGAATTATCCTGAAACCATCCCGACACAAAAGCATATTCATTGTACTCTTTTTTTGCGGGGAAAAAATGAGTTTTTTTAATTGATAGATTCTTTTTGTCCAATTGAATCAGAATTGGGCTATGGTCGTCCTTCAAACCTGTTATCCAAAGTTCACCATTTTTATCTTTTATAAAATTTTGATAACCAACCGTTACCGAATGTGGATAAGGAACTTTTATAAATTTATTGTCATTAAAACAATACGAGAACAAGTATTTTTTTCTTGTCGTATTTTCAATAATCACACCAATAAATGTATTATTATCAGCATAAATAAAAGACCATGCTTGCCAATTTTTTCTCCATACTTTTTGGGGGACTATATTTCTTCGTGTGCGGGTTTTGAGATTGTAAATACATGGTTCAAATTCATTTGTCGTACAGAGGATTTCTTCTTTGCCGTATAATGTATAGAGTATATTATGTGGATTCTTGAATGTTTGCCATAAATTTTTTCTGTAATCATATTTGAGTATTCCATGACCTGTTGTTCCAACCCATAATCTGTCATTATTATCAAAACAAACTGTATAACCTCTATTTGTATTATAGTGAAAATCTTTGCATTTATAAGGAGTTAATTGATATGTCATTGTATTGAGGCAATATTGTATCGTATCTGATGATAGTAACCAATATTGCTGTTTTCTGTCTTGTACGATTAACTGTCTATGCCATTCATCATTAGAGTAATGGAAACTACGAATGACTGAATGAGTCGAAAAATCATAGATGCTGATTCTACCATTGTCATTAATGAGTTTATGATGAACATTGCGTAACGGGTAAATATCATATTGTCCCAAACGATCTTGTATCGGTAAATTTTTTGTCGAGTATGAAGATGATTGAATATATGTTTTTGTGTGTGGATTGAAGGACAGTACTCGGATGGAGTCATTCATTGTAATCCATAAAGACTTATCAGGCATAAAAGTAACTTTGTGTGTAGTCACTTGATGCACTCTCTCAGTAGTATATTTAAATAACAATTCTGTGATTGATTGTGGAGATGAAATACCTCTTCGTTTGATAATTGTTGATATGTCGTAAAGATATGCATGTATTGAGAATTGAAGGAATAACACGGAATCTATAATTTTTATATTCCATATTGTTTCATTTGATAGTTCTTGTAATTCATTGTTTATAATAACCGGATAAAATTTTTCATTTATTTTATCAAAAATATAAAGTCCTTTTGTTGCCGTTGCAACCCAAAAAATACCATGACTGTCTTCAACTGTATGTGTAACAAAGTTATCCGGCAAAGAAAAAGGATCTGTAAGATTATGTCTATATGCTGTAAAAGTATATCCATCATATTTATTTAACCCGTCTTTTGTGGAAAACCACATCACCCCCTCTTTATCCTGCATACATGACATAACTAAACCTTGTGATAGTCCATCTTGTATCGTCAGCTTTTCTAAACGCATTGTGACAGTATCTTTTCCTGCATACAATGGTATTGAAGAAAACAACATCATTAGCATATAAGCAAGTGTTGTTGTTGAGGTAATATATGTAAGTTTTAATACTCGCATACCGACAAAGTACCCTTGTTATTAGAAGATTAAGAATGCAGTATCCTCTCTCCATTGTCGGAAGTTTTTTTAGATTACTCCGCAAAGTAAAGCATACTTCACATCAGCGACCTCTGCACTCTTTGAATGAATTGTTGTTTATCGTACCATGAGGAGCTTGACTGATTGCTTTAATACAAAACTAATAAAGAACGGGTACTGAGACAACAGTTTTTCTCGTAAAAATGTGTGAATAATGCAAAAATCATTGGATTCAACTATTTCCGGCGCTACACCGAGATCGTAATTTTGCATCGTTCAAATAAGACACTTTTTTTCCTTATAGACTCTTTCTCTTTACATTCTGTATAAAACAAGATTCGGCAAAGAAAAGAGAACGCATTCAGCTATCTAACGACAATATCGTCGTTTTCATTTCATATTTTTTGGAGGTTTTTTATGATTTCTGTGGTCAGAACGGCTTTAACTGTTCTTTGTGTGCTCATGCTAAGTTCGCCCTATGTGCGAGGGCAATCATCTGTTCAGTCAGCCGGAGCGGATGCCCAAGGTAATGGTGGCAGTGCATCTTTTACTGTTGGGCAAGTTGTGTACACAACGAATACCGGTTCATCGGGATCTTCTCATCAGGGGGTGCAGCAACCTTATGAATTTTATACGATAACCTCCATTGAAGAAGGTACGGACATTTTACTGTCAAGTACTGTTTTTCCCAATCCGGCACAGACAACGGTTTCATTGAGTGTGGACGATATATTCGATGGTACCTTGCGGTATGAACTGTATGATCTTATGGGAAAGCAGATACAGACAGACAAAATTGACAGTAAGACTACCGCTATTCCGCTTCAGGAATGCGCAAGTGGTACATATATGTTGAAAATCAGAAAAGATAATAGTATACTAAAGACATTTACCATTGTTAAACATCGTTAAATTCTACGATACATTTTGTACATTTTTATTTCTATCCACTTAATCTATAAATATTTATGAGAGCTCTATTTTCAATTTTTCTTTGTTTTTTTGTAGTAACAAGTGTGTTTGCGCAAGCGCCGAACACAATGAGCTATCAGACGGTAATTCGTAATTCATCGAATGGATTAGTAACGAATAAAGCTGTTGGTATAAAAATCAGTGTTCTGCAGGGCAGCAGCAGCGGTACAGCAGTATTTGTCGAAACACATTCTCCCACGACGAATGCTAATGGTTTAGCCAGCATGGAAATCGGCGGTGGCACAGCAAGTACCGGCACATTCGCGGGAATAGATTGGTCGAAAGGACCGTACTTTATCAAGACAGAAACCGACCCTAATGGCGGGACAAATTACTCAATCATTGGCACAAGCCAATTACTCAGTGTGCCGTATGCGATGATGGCAAATAATGCCGTAAGTGCCAATGGTCTATCAGCAAATGCCACAGGAGTGGTGCGTAGTATCAATAATTCGGGCGGAAATATAACATTGCAAGGCGGCGGTGGCACTACCATTACCAAAGCCGGAGATATTATCACTATTTCTTCGTCAGGTGGTTCTGGCGGTACAGGAATTCAAGGAGTACAAAACACAGATGGCATAGTGCAAATCACCAATCCGAATGGACCGACAGCTACGCTGAACATCAATAACACTTCGATTACAGCTGCAAAACTTGCTGCTGGGGTTATACCGACGACACTTCCCCCAAGCGGAGCCGCAGGTGGCGATTTGAGTGGTACTTATCCTAATCCTACCATTAGTAATGGAGCAGTAACAGCTGCCAAACTTGCAGCTGGGGTTATACCGACGACCCTCCCCCCAAGCGGAGCCGCAGGTGGTGATTTGAGTGGTACTTATCCTAATCCTACCGTTGGCAAACTGCAAGGTCGAGATATTGCATCCACCGCACCCACAACAGGACAATCACTTATCTGGAGCGGAACACAATGGGCTCCGACAACGCCCATAGGCGGCTGGTCACTTACAGGCAATAGCGGAACGACACCGGCAACGAACTTTCTTGGAACAGTTGATAATCAACCGCTTGTATTGAGGGCAAATAATGTCGAGCAAATGAGGATATTACCTTCAGGACTTATCGGTATTGGAGTTCAAAATACTTCTGCACC
>JAYRWZ010000250.1:0-1641 GCA_041917875.1 Chloroflexota bacterium
ACGAACCAAACGTTCTATCAGCTCTTCAAGCTCCTTTTTCATCAATGCTATGTTGCGCGTTAATTCCTCAGCACGTAATCGCTGTATCTCTCCGTCGCGCGCGGCTATGGCACGGGCTGTCTCCTTCTCCATAATTTGGCGAACTAAATCAAAACGATCTGCCTGCTTTTTTACCTCTATACTTTGGACTTCTTTCTCTAATGAATGATACTGTTCTATATGATACGAATATTTTTCCCAATATTTTTCTTGTTTATACAGATCTGCAAGAGATTTATGAAGTGAATAAACATGATGTTGAAGTCCAAGTTCTTTACTCAGTGAAAGGGCTCTTGCAAAATAATATTCAGCTTTTTCTTTATCATAACCTACATAGTTTGTATCTGCTATTGTACGTGCTATATTTCCTAATGAGGACGCTATTGACGCTTGATTACCAAGCTCTTCATCAATACATAAAGATTTTTCAAAATATTCGAGAGCTTTTTCATAGTGTTTATCATCTGCATAAAGCACGCCTATATTACTAAATACAATGGCTTTACCTTCTTGATTACCAAGGTCTTCACATAAGACTAACGCTTTATTAAAATGTTCGAATGCTTGCGAAAAACATGACATGTTTTTGTACACATTTCCTATATTTGTCAACAAGATGGCAATCCCCATTCTATTACCTTCTTTTTGATTAAGAGCAATTCCTCTTTCATAATACTCTAAAGATTTAGGATAATCATTAAGGCGAGCATACACACTTCCAATATTCACAATTGCACTAAGTATTCCATGATTATTCTGAAGTTCTTCATTGATACCGAGTGCTTTGTGAAAGTATTCCAATGATTGTATATAATTACTGAGCGTATGATGAACAATTCCAATATTAAGGTAATTTTTTGCCATACTGCGCTTATCATTTATTTCTTGAGAGATGGTAAGCGCTTTTTCATAATATTCCATACATTGTGCAAAATCAGCCAATGTTTCATGCACAATACCCAAAGCTCCGAAGACTTTTATTTGAAGAGACTTCATTATATTATTCTCTGCAATTCTTGCTGTTTTCTCAAAATAAGGCAACGCCTCTTTTGAGAGTCCGCGACGCAACAAAGAATCGCCAATTAAAAACATAACCTTCGCCTGTAATTCCGCATTTTGTTCTACGGCATCCTCTTTCAACAATAGTAATGCTTGTTTCTCTGCTTCAATATACTTATAGTGGTACCCGTATTCCTCTATCTCATCAATTTTTGTACATATTTCCTCTATTGTCATATTCTCTCCAAAAAATACGTCCGCATTGTTCCTTTGCCTTTTATTTCCATTTCACCGCGGGGGATGAATTGGACAGACACAGCATGCTGTGTCTCCACAATGGCATTTAATTGAGACGCACGACCTTGCATCTCTGCAAGGGCATTTTTGAATTCTTCCGAACAATGAATTTTGCCTGCCTCGCCATGGCTTTCCATACGCGCTGCCGTGTTGACCGCATCACCCCATAAATCGTAGAGAAACTTGTTCTCACCGACAACACCTGCGGCGGCGGAACCACAATGTACACCGATGCGGACGTGGATTTCGGGTAGTGCGTCAATCCATTTCTTATCGCCAAGTTTTTCGGGGAAGATTACAACCAAG
>JAYRWZ010000251.1:0-1870 GCA_041917875.1 Chloroflexota bacterium
AGTCATAGCCATTTTCTTCATCATTATATGAATTCACATTTTGACCGAGTAGGGTAACTTCTTTGAATCCATTATCCCAAAGTTGCTTCACTTCGTCCACGACGGAATCCAAAGCCCGTGAGCGTTCTCTGCCACGAGTGAAGGGCACCACACAGAATGTGCAGAATTTATCGCAACCGCGCATGATAGATACCCATGCGGCAATGCCTTCGGTGCGCAATGGTATAATGTCATCATACGTTTCCACACGTGAGAGCTTCACGGCAATGCCTTGATCTCCGGCAAGAGCATTTTCCACCAATTCCGGTACACGGCGATATTCATCGGGTCCGACAACCAAGTCCACAAGATTTTTTTCGCCGAGAAGATCGCCGCGCAAGCGTTCCGCCATACAGCCCAAAAGCCCTACCACCAGATCCTTGTTACGTTTTTTGTAATACTTCAAATGGGTGAGTCGTTCGTGGATTTTTCGCTCGGCATTGTCACGAATGGCGCATGTGTTTAAGAGTATCACATCCGCATCGTCGGGCTTTTCGGTCATCTCATAACCGTGTTTGTGCATGACACCCTGCACTATTTCGGAGTCATTAACATTCATCTGACAGCCGTATGTCTCTACGTAAAGTTTTCTTCCAAGTTGTTGCTCTGCAATGGCTTGCTCTTGTGATTCACTTAGAATCGGTATTTCTATGTTCATAATGGTTTTGGTCATTGATAAAGTTAATAGGCTGCAAAATTACGGAAAAGCCGCCGCTACATAGGTTTAGTAACGCTGTTTTGCTCTGTTTCATTGCTAATGAGCGGAACAAACGAAACGGTAATCGCCGGAAAATTATGGCAAAGAGAAGCACTTTATCAAAGGATAGAGCTAATCATATTCTTGCTTTACCGTATTTTTGCTTTATGTTCAGTGTCATAAAATTCAGCTTAAACTATCGCCACAAGATAAAAAAGTTGAAAAAAAAGCAAGGCAATCATTCAGTCAAGATACTTTTCACTAAGAGATCACAATGGAAATTATACAATCAGTTTTGGATATTATTCTACATTTAGACAAACATTTGACCACACTTTCCGCGAATTATGGCGCGTGGATGTACACTATATTGTTCCTTATCATCTTTGCTGAAACGGGTCTTGTGGTAACACCATTTTTGCCGGGCGATTCATTGCTCTTTGCTGTTGGGGCTTTATGTGCGGCGGGTCCTCTCAATATTGTTGTGATGATGATCTTGTTGATTGTGGCAGCCATAGCCGGCGATACAGTCAATTATATGGTGGGACATCGGCTGGGACTAAAGCCCTTTGAAAAAGGCAATTCGCGGATTTTCAAGAAGGAATATTTGGAGAAAACCGAACGTTTTTATGAGAAATATGGTGGTAAAACTATTATTATTGCACGGTTTGTGCCCATCGTAAGGACATTCGCGCCCTTTGTCGCGGGCGTAGGCAGTATGAAATATGCCACATTTTTGTACTATAATGTTGTGGGTGCTTTATTGTGGATTATATCACTGACGTTGGCTGGTTATTTTTTTGGTAATATAGACATAGTCAAAAAGAATTTTTCGCTTGTGGTATTAGGAATTATTATACTTTCCATAGTACCGGCAATCGTCGAATATATATCGCATAAGCAACAATCAAAACAATAATTATTTATTTTTTATCAAGGGGATTTTTTATATGGCAATCAGTAATGTTGTCGTTATAGGCGCAGGCACAATGGGTAATGGTATTGTCCACATTTTTGCGCAAACAGGGTATGCAGTAACCATGGTTGATGTCAGTGAGCAATCATTGCAAAAAGGTTTAGCCACTATTGATGCAAATTTATCGCGTCAAGTAAAAAAAGAGACTATCACTGAAT
>JAYRWZ010000252.1:0-18180 GCA_041917875.1 Chloroflexota bacterium
ATCTACGGGTTCACATCCATTTCGTCGTCGAAAAAGACATATAGGCGAGCGCATTGCCGAGTTTTTGATACGAGTAACGGCTTCGGTTTCTATCATAATGATATTTCTTATTTTAATCTTTGTATTGCGTGAGGCATGGGGTGTTGTTTCTTACTTGGGCGATACATCGCCGGATGCGAAAACAGAAGTCACGGCACTCAAATCCAATACTGATGCACCCGAATCTTATGGTGATAGTCAGCCAGATTCTTACGGTGAGGAACCCGCACCTGCGAATGAGCCCGAATCCTATAATCCTGACATTGAGGAAACTATAACCGCCGATACGTCACAATCAACCGCTTCCGAAGAACCTGAGTCCTATAATCCGGATGTGACTGATTACGCTGCAACGGATGCAGGAACTGAAAAAGAACCGGAGCCGCTCATAACGAAAACATTGTCTCAGAACATTGTCGGTGAAGTGTGGCAACCGGTTTCGTCTGAACCCAAATACGGTATAATGCCTCTTATAATTGGAACAGCAAAAACTACATTTCTCGCCATTCTGATAGCCGCACCTTTAGCCATTCTTGCGGCAATATATACCGCATTTTTCGCGCCTCGACGCTTACGAGAAGTTATGAAACCTGTCATAGAATTGCTTGCAGGGTTCCCTTCTGTCGTGGTCGGTTTTTTCTGCCTGATGTTAGTGGCAGATTTTGTGCAATCAACATTTGGAGTAGAATACAGACTTAATGCCATTGTTGGTGGCATTGGTCTTGCTATTGCCATAGTGCCTGTCATATTTACCATCACAGAAGATTCCCTGATGTCTGTGCCCAAAACATATCGTGAGGCATCGCTGGCACTTGGAGCAACGGAGTGGCAAACCGCATTTAAGGTCATGCTGCCTGCAGCTTTACCCGGCGTGGTAGCTGCTGTTCTTTTGGGGGTGGGACGTGCATTCGGTGAAACGATGATTGCTTTAATGGCCACCGGTAATGCGGCTGTATTTTCTGGAAGTATGCTTGATCCCGTGCGAACATTAGCCGCAACAATAGGTGCGGAGATGGGCGAGGTGATCTGGGGTTCACTTCATTACAATATTTTGTTTATGCTGGGAGTATTGCTTTTTCTTGTCAGCTTTACTATCAATGCGTTGACAGAGTTTTTTGTCAAAGGTATGCTTGCCAAAAAATTCCAAGGTGAGGCATAATATGGCAACTTTACGACATTCGGGAACAACGCGCAGCGATCTGAAAAAAAAGCTTTTCGGTTATTTTGCCGTTGGCATAACCGTGATAGGTGGTTTTGTTGTTTTCGGCACGGCACTTTTCATGCTATTGCATTTTCTTGTTAAGGGATTGCCGCATATTTCTTGGGAGTTTCTTAGCCAGGCACCACGCAATAATAATACCGAAGGCGGGATTTTTCCTGCTATTTACGGCACCACATTTTTAGTGCTCACTATGGCTTTGCTTGGTGTGCCTATTGGCACTGCAACGGCATTATATCTGACAGAGTATGCCAAACAAAATTCATTTTTCGCAAAAAGTGTCCGATTTGCAGTTAATACACTTGCAGGAGTTCCCTCTATAGTTTTTGGATTATTTGGAGTGGGATTTTTTGTACAATTTGTTGGTGGTGGATTCGATGGCCTGATGGGAATAGATGGCAGTAGTGCTGTTTTTGGTCATCCGGCATTGATTTGGGCTTCTGCCACATTATCCGTGCTTACATTGCCGGTCGTAATTGTGTCGGTTGAAGAAGCTTTGCGAGCTGTGCCGCGCGAATTGCGGGAAGCATCCTTGGCTTTGGGGGCAACAAAATGGCAAACAATATGGAAAATAGTATTGCCCAATTCATTGACAGGGATACTGACGGGATCTATTTTGGCTGTAGGACGCGGTGCGGGTGAAGTTGCACCAATTATATTTGTTGGAGCTGTCTATTCCTTGCCGGAGTTACCCACTTCCGTTACTGACCAATTTATGCACCTCGGTTATCATCTTTTTGTGCTTGCAACGCAATCACCGGATGTAGAAGCCGCCGCTCCTCAACAATATGCAACAACGGTAGTCTTGCTGTTATTGACATTTGGGCTTAATTTTACGGCAACAATCATACGTTCACGCATACGAAAAAAACGTCTTGGTTAAGCGCTGACAATGAAAAGGTTCTGATGGCAAAATATTTCACATCCTTATGCATCAAGAAAATAAATCATAAAATCTCAGTAATCACCGTAATCATGATATAATTCTTACAATACGAATCTTCTATATGGCAAAAGAACACGATCACAGTAAAATCCACACCAAGGATTTTAATTTTTATTATGGCGATAATCGCGCTTTGCACAATATCTCCGTCGAAATTCCCGAACATAAAGTTGTGGCATTCATTGGTCCGTCCGGTTGCGGCAAATCCACATTCCTCCGTTCAATGAACCGTATGAATGATGTTATTGACGGTACGCGCACTGAGGGGATAATTCAGATCAACGGTATTGATATATATGATAAATCTGTAGATGTAGTAGAGTTACGCAAATTAGTCGGTATGGTATTCCAAAAACATATACCCTTTCCCAAATCTATTTATGATAATGTAGCATACGGATTATATCTGGGGGGGAAAAAGCCGAAATCCGAAGTTGATGATATTGTAGAACAGAGCTTGAGGCGCTCGGCTTTGTGGGAAGAAGTAAAAGATCGTCTGCAAGATTCCGCAATGAGTTTATCGGGTGGGCAGCAACAACGCCTTTGTATTGCACGTGCCGTTGCAGTAGATCCGGAAGTTCTGCTTATGGATGAACCTTGCTCAGCATTAGATCCTATATCTACTGCTAAAATCGAAGAATTGATAGGTGAATTGAAGGATACCTACACAATAATCATTGTTACGCATAATATGCAACAAGCTGCTCGCGTCAGTGATTATACGGGTTTTTTCTATATGGGCAATCTCGTCGAATTCGACAAAACACGCTCAATTTTTACGACACCGTCAAAAAAAGAAACCGAAGACTATATCACAGGGCGCTTTGGTTAAGTTTTACCGCATATTTTTGCTACATTTTTATGGGATATATACACTATGCATCGTTCATTTGAAGATGATCTTGATAAACTAAGAACACGCTTGATACGTATGGGGAGTTTGGTGGAAGAGCAAGTAGAACTCTCTTTTCGCGCCTTTCTTGACAATAATGCAGAATTGGCAAAATTAATTCGCGATCGTGATGATAAAGTGGATAAACTTGACATCAAAATTGATAAACAGTGCCAGAAAATTTTCGCATTGCAGCAGCCCGTTGCGCGCGATTTGCGTTTGTTGCTATCGGCTTTGAAGATTAATAATGAGCTTGAACGTATTGGGGATGTCGCTGTGGGAATCTCATCAATGATTCTCGATGGTTATCCGATGGCTGATTTGGCAAAAGAGTTTAACTTGGATACTATGACAAGTGCAACGTACAGAATGGTGAAGGCAAGTTTAGACGCATTTGTAAACAATGATCCCGACTTAGCTCGACACATCTTGCCTTCAGACGGTAAGATTGATGAGATGGAGCGTTCAATTTCCGCTGATGTGGTTCTTGCAATGAAAGAAAATCCTTCGCTTATTGAGCGTGGGGTTCGTTTTCTTGAGGTACTTTCCAAGGTAGAGCGAATGGCAGATCATGCCACTAATATTGCAGAATGCGTCATTTTCCTCATTGAAGCTCGTATGGTAAGACATTTGTCTGTTGATGAAATTTTAAGTCAAACCGGTGAAGTGCATAATGAAGCCGATAATGATACATACTCGGATGACGGTTTGTGAACGATATTGTTAACTTCTTGAATTTTATTAGTTTACGATGGACTAAGTTGGCAAATTCTATACACTGTCTTGCTATCGTGATTTGTGTTTTGGTTTTGGTGAATAACATATCATTTGCCCAAAAATCGAAAAAACCGCTGTCAGTTTCATTTTCTCATCAACCATTCGATTCTTTATTACAGCACAATGTGCGTGGCGGTGAGCCATATTATCAGGGATTTGAGACTCCCGTATTTTACCGCTATTGCGATTCTCTTGCCACAGTACAATTAGACAAATTACCCAAAAATGAGCACAGTGCTTTTTGGCTCAATGCTATCAATAGCTGTGTTATCAGAGCAATATTGTTAAGGAAAGGTATGCGCTCATTGTCGAATTACCCTGATTTTTACACAAGAGATACGTTTGTGATTGCAGGGTATAAAAATTCTCTACAGGGCTTAATTTCCAAGGCATTATCATTGAATCCTCATCCGTTTTTCGTCTTCGGTATTTTTCATGGCTCTAAAAGTGCCCCGCCATTATTGCCAAGGGCTTTTCACCCGCAGAGTCTTGAATCTGTTTTAAGATCACATATCAGAACATATTTGCGTTCAGAGGACGGTGCAATCCTTGATATTCGTGCCAATGTACTTTCATTGCCTTTTGTATTTGAACGATATGCTGCAGTGTGGGGAGCAGATACCAAAAAATTACTCGTTTTTGTTCGTCAATTCTTGCAGCCCGAAGCCGAAGCATATTGCGCCGTTCATGCGGACAGTGTAATTGTTCACTACAGTCAAGACAATCCTTTGCTTGTGTATCGTCAATCACCGCCAAAACAAGGTACAATCAAACCGTGGGATAAGTAACCGTAGAGTATAATGGCAACAATCAGTACATATTTGCGAGCAGCTCGCCCTTTTTCTTTTACTGCATCCATAACTGCCGCGCTTTTCGGTAACGCCGCTGCATATTATCATTTTTTCAATGACTTACGCTTTGAATTTAATGTGGCTTCATGTGTTCTTTCAACACTGGGCTGCGTTTTGATTCATATTGTCAGCAATTTAGTTAATACTTATCACGATGAAAAAAGCGGCTTAGACCGTGTTCCCGAAGCTGCGGGTGCCGACAATGCAATAGTGAAAGAATTGCTCACGCCGTCGGAAGTGAAAAAAGCAGCATATTTCGCCTTTGTGTGTTCAGCAGCCATAGGACTATATTTTATAGTATTGTGCGGTATGCCCATTGCGATACTTGTTGCATTTGGGGCAGTATCGGCATGGGCTTATACGGCACCGCCTTTTCGGCTTAAATATCGTGGCTTAGGCGATGTGCAGGTACTCTTATCTTTTGGCATTTTGATGATTGTGGGAGCATATATGACTCAAGCATATTCGGTAGCAACAGTCCGAGATTATGGGCGCATTGTCCTGATGTCTCTTCCATTAAGTTTGCTCGTAGATGCAATACTCCATGCCAATAACCATCGCGACAGAGCGGTGGATATACTGTATGGAGCAAACACATTGGCGACAAGAATGACAGTGTCAGCTTCCGAAAAATTCTTTGCTGTTTTGGTCTATGGTCCATTTGCCCTGATGATTGTGTACGCATACTTCGCAATTATGCCATTGTGGTCACTCTTGTCTATGGTGTCTCTGATTCCCGGATATACCGCTGTGAGAAAGCTTATACGGCGATTTTCATATCCTGATGATGTATATAATCTTATCACAGCCGATACTGCAAAAATTCATCTGTTTTTCGGCATACTCTCCATTCTGGGGCTGCTGATTTCAACTTTCTGATAAAGAAAAAACGTGTTCTTAGCCACTTTTTTTTGCCAAAATTGATGAAAAGCGGCCTAAAATTTCTATTTTTGACAGATTTTTTCGGCAAGAATAGCCGATTTTACTGATTATATTGATAAAGGAGAATGACCTAATGAATTTCTTTTCTGATCTTGAAGGTTACGGTCACGAACAGTTGATTTTCTGCTCAGATCCAAAATCGGGTTTACGTGCAATTATCGGTATTCACAATACTGTTTTGGGACCGGCATTAGGCGGCACGCGTATGTGGGCATATAATAATGATGCTGAAGCAATTACGGATGTATTGCGACTCTCACGCGGCATGACCTATAAAGCGGCTGTTGCCGGGCTTAACTTAGGCGGCGGCAAAGCGGTCATTATCGGTGACTCACGTACACAAAAAAATGAAGCATTATTCAGAGCTTATGGCAGAGCCGTTGAATCTGTGGGGGGGCGCTATATCACAGCCGAAGATGTCGGAACAACAGTGCGTGATATGGAGTGGATTCGCATGGAAACCGAGTTTGTTACCGGAGTGAGTGCACTTGGAGGCAGCGGTGACCCTTCGCCATTTACGGCATACGGCGTCTATAATGGCATTAAAGCATGTGCGAAAAAGCAATTCGGCACCGATAGTCTTGCAGGAAGAACTATTGCTGTGCAAGGTGCCGGTAATGTAGCTACATACTTGATCGGACATCTGACAAAAGACGGTGCAAAGGTGTATGTGTCCGATATTTATGCCGACAAAGCCCATAAAATTTGCGCAGAGTATGGTGCAGAATTTGTAGAAACCGATAAAATTGCTTCTATTGACTGTGATATTTTTTCACCCAATGCACTTGGAGCAATTCTGAACGATACAAGCATACCCGACTTAAAATGTTCTATTGTTGCCGGGGGGGCGAATAATCAACTTGCTGATGAGAAAAAGCATGGGGAAGCATTAAAAGCACGGGGCATTCTTTATGCACCTGATTATGTGATTAATGCAGGCGGATTAATGAATGTTGCATCAGAAATTGACGGATATAGCAAAGAAGGCGTTTTGCATCAAGCTGAAGGAATATATGATATAATGCTGCGTGTTTTTGCTATGGCGGAAGAACGTAATATTCTTAATCATGAAGCATCGAATTTAATTGCCGAACAGCGCATTGCCTCCATAGCTAATATTCACAGCAATTATGTAGGAAAACCAACTATCAAACGATAAATTGTTGTTTTTGTAATTAAGTAACCGCTGATACAATCGTACAGCGGTTTTTTTTTGTTACAGCATAACGAATGAAAAATATATTGTCGGAAAAAATCAAAGATAAGCTCAGTTATGTTATGCCGTTGCGTGTAAAAAATTATCACTCGCCGATAAATGGTTTACTCGAAATCAATATCACCGATGGCATAAAAACACTTGATACGCATAGCTGCAATTACTCATACGGGTCATTACAGACAATATTGCAAAAAGGATTAGAAGAAATCGAATGGAGCCATGCAGTCAAAAATATACTTATTTTAGGTTTAGGCGGTGGGTCTGTTATACAAACTATTCGCGAGGTGTTCCATTCTGATGCAGATATTACCGCTGTGGAAATTGATCACACTATGATTGAAATTGCTCGACAAGAATTCGGTATTGAGAAGTATGCTCCGCTAAATATTATCAACGATGATGCACTACATTTCATGGCTAAGTACTCAAAGAGCTATGATCTCATTATCGTAGATGTTTTTGTGCAAGAAACTATACCGGAAAATTGTTTGTCAACAGATTTTCTCACAAAAATTTCTACTGCTCTTGCAGAAAATGGAAATATAGTTTTTAATACTATGCGTGATTCCATTGAAAAAAAAACCATAGATTTTGTATCACAACAATTTAGAAAAAATGGACTTACAGTGAGAATAATAGACCGAGTGGGTAAAACAAATACACTTATTCTTGCCAAAAAATTTTAATGATTGAATTGAGAAATTGTTAAAAATCTTTTCTAAGAAATATTTTTCGAGCTGCAAAAAATGGAATACAACACCATATTAAGAGACCCAATATAGACATAAGTATGCCCGTGGTTGAGCCATACAAAGCTCTGTACAAAGCACCGGTGTAACCCATCAAAGCTGATTGGTCAAGCAATAAAGTAAGCGTGATTCTTGATAAATCCAGTGGATTCAAAAAACTTGCAATCAATGCCGGATAATCAGTTGGATAATCACGAAATACGAATAATAAAAGCAATAGTAAGGCATCATAAAATAATGCGGTAGCAAACCAAATCAGTAAAATATACCCAAAACCACGCGCTTTGTCTTCTATAGCAGTGGTAATAACTGTAGCAAAACCTGTGTAAATTATAGTTATAAACATTCCGTTGATCAATAACACCAATGAATGAACAGTTGCCATCGTGTCGCCAACGCTGTGAAAGAGTAATGGTATGCCGGCACCTCCAACAAAAGCGCCTGATAAACAAAGTATGATAGAAAAAAATGAGGATTGAAAAATTGCCGAACGACGGATAGGCTGACTTAGTAATAATTCGGTAAACTCACGTGAAGCATAGGTGTGCATTGCGCTGAACATAATACTGACTAAAGGAATAGTTATAAGCATTATATTCATTAAACTTATATGTACTTTAGATGTAGTGCCGCTTATGCGAAAAAGACTCTCCGTAAGTACAAAAAAAAGGAGAGTGTAACCAATAAGCCATTTACTGCGAACAATATTTTTAATATTATATTTTAACAGTTTTAGTAACATAGGTATAGGGATTTATTGTTGTGAAGAGTTTCCGAGCATATATGCTATTGCTCTTTCAAAAGTACTTTGGGCAGTCGTTTGTAATAAATATGCGGGCGTACCTTTGAAGATTATACTTCCTTCAAGTAAAAAAATCAACTCATCTGCTAACTCTTCCACTTCATGTAAAATATGAGTAGTAAGAATGATAGTTTTGCTTTTATCTTTTTCTTGCAGTAAATATTCTTTTAATCTCAAGGTCATACGTGGATCAAGACCCACTGACGGCTCATCAAGTATGAGAAGTGGGGAATCGAACATTAAAGCAGCGACAGCCCCGACTTTTTGCCTAGTACCGCCGGAAAGTATCTTCATTGGTTTATTGCGATGTTCTTGCAATTCAAAAAAAGTGATTAAATTTTCCTTTTGTGCGCTACAATTTAGCCGCAGGTCTTCTATCATTGAAAATAATTCATCAATAGTAAGATTGTCGGGATAGCGAGCAACCTGTGCCATAAATCCAATACTTTGACGATATTGATCAGAACTCAATATTGGCAAACTGTTGAAGGTGATTGTGCCGCTCTCAGGTTTTACAAGTCCCAAAATGGATTTAATCATTGTAGATTTTCCTGAACCATTAGGACCCAAAAGTGCTGTTGTTTTGGCTTGGGAGAATTCGACACTTACATTTCTCAGTACATTTTTTGCACCGTAAGATTTAGAGATATTATCAAATTTTATCATAGTTTATGCAATATAGACCATAGCCGGAGTATTGTCAATTAGTGTGTCCGGTGTGACGGACGGGAATATACTTTCAGCTACTTCCAACAATGAAATAAGAAAACTTCGTAATAACAGCATTGCCGGTGGATTCTGCTCAACTAAATAACAAAATAATCTTACAGGATGATAGGGGATATCTCCGACGGAATCTTTATTTATATCGTAGCCCGTATATTTATCCCAATAATTACCGCTGAATGTACTGTAGTTTGAAAAACTATTGGTAGCAACATCAAATGTGTTGCCCATAAAGTTGTTTTTTGAAAAAGTATTGTCTGTGCAGTCAGCCATCAAACGAATAGCCCAACCATTTTCTGTGAAATCATTATATTCTACGATGATTCTGCCTCCGCCTTCCGCGTATATACCGGCTGTATTTCGAGAAAAGATATTATCCTTAATTATGCCATCTGTTATATCTTTGAGTAATAATCCATACGCTGCGCTGCCTTGATTGTCTTCAAAAATATTTTGATACATTTCAACATGGTGTGTGTACATTACTGCAACACCTGCACCATTATTTCTAAATACATTATTTTCATATTTATCATGATGTGAAAACATAAAATGCAAGCCATAGCGTAAGTTTTTCTCACTCACATTGTGGGTCATTTGACTTTCGGTGGTAAATTCGAGATAAATGCCATCTCTCTGTTTTTCGACGGTATTATGTTCTATGCGATAATTATTGCAATACCAACAATGTATGCCATTGCCGGCGGATGCTTCGTCCAATGTTGAATTACCACGAATCGTATTGTGCGATATAATATTATGAGAAGATTTGCCACTGTATATAGCATAACACGTATTTTCAAATATATTATTTTTTATAGTGCAAAAGTGCGAGAATTCAAGTCTAATTCCTGCTCTTTCATATAAATAGCTAATCCCTGTATTGCGTAATGTAAGCCCCGAAATTGTTACCGAGTCCGCTCGAATCAACAGAATTTCACTGTTATTATCACCATCTAATATAGGATTCTTGATGCCAATAATTGTCAAAGGTTTTTGTATTGTTATAAGACCTTCGACATATCTGCCTTTATATAATAAAACCGTATCTCCGTTACGTGCATTTCTAATGGCGTCGGTTAATGGTTTTCCGCCTTTCGGATATACGGAAATTGTTTTTGATAATAGAGGCAATGCCGACAAAAGTACGAAAATATAAACAGCAGAAAAGCGCATATATTAATTCCATTCCTTTGCTATGAGGAGTTTGACGCCTTCCCAATAGAAAATTTTCCCGCCACTTTTTTCAAGAAAATCATCTGCATCAGATTTTGTGCTGTACGCCGATAAATACATACCCATTGGACTTGGTATTTTTTCAGATTGTATATATATTGATTTTTCAGCATGTGAAGATTCGCCCGGTTTATTGTAAATGTTTACCCATTGACCTGCAATATCTTCTTTTTTTACACCTTTTTCTATGTAATATCCCGCCATACATTCTATGGCATCAAATTTAAAATATTTGCCTTTTGTTGTTTTGAATTGTGCTGCAAAACGATTATCGGCAATTGTCATTTTGCAATTTACACATTCTTCTTTTCCATAGTCAATAGTATCAGGTTGTAATGAACATGAAGAGAGCGCGATCACACTCATGAGAGTTACTATTATTGTCGGAGTTGTTGTGGATTTGGTTCTGCCGATAAACCATGCACTAAGAGCTAAAAGTATAGATACTCCAACAAGATAGCCACCGATATCAGGGAACGAATGTGCCGTAAAATTTAATAGTTGTTTTGTACCGATCAAGGGCGGCTGATATGACATTCCCTCAATTTTGATAGCCGCATGAGGGTCAAGATTGTGACCATAATCATATTCCCACATATAAAAATCCGTTAAACCGGCGGCACCAATAATAATAAAGAGAATTGCCCATGAAAGAACAAGTTTTCTCGAACCTGTAATGCCGATAATGATCCCTGACAGTGCCATAAAACCAATAATATACGGCATATATTGTAATTCTTTTATACTTTCCGGTTCAATCCGTTTCATTCCTATGTAATGATTTAGATTGTTGATATTGTTCAGATCATTTTCTTCTTTGCCGACGATAGTATTGACATGAATTTTTAAGCCAATGCCTTCCGGATATTGCGGCGCATCAAGCGAGATGCTCCAGATCGGAAAAAAATATACACCGATTAAGAGTAAAGAGCCCAATATCATTATAATTTTTGCGGATATTTTCACTGTTCAAATCCTGAAATTTTACAATAGTTTGGGCAAATCACCCTCTCTTCATTATGTCACGGAAGGTGCGAAGTAACGTGTTTGAGAAGAGAGGGATATTGCCTTAAAGTTATCTTATTTTTTTGCAAGAGTATTGGCTTTGAGTTCTACGGAAGAATTTGCCGGCGATACCCGAATATATCCTTGCATTTCTTGGTGCAATGCAGAGCAGAAATCGGTACAGTAAAATGGATAAACACCTGTTGCTTTTGGTATCCATTTCATGGTTTGTGTTTCTCCCGGCATAAGCAATAATTCCGAACAATCTGCGCCGCCTTTTACCGCAAAACCGTGTGGGACATCCCAATCTTGTTCAAGGTTCGTCACATGGAAATACACAATATCTCCTAATTTTACCCCTTCCACATTGTCAGGTAAAAAGTGTGATCGTATTGAAGACATATAAATATGCACTTCATTACCTTTACGTTCAACTTTAGCTTCTTTTTCGCCACGTGTAACGTAGGGGTGTTTATTCTCGGTTAATTTATAAGATTTTAGAGAATTTTTCTTCAATAAATCAGCGGGACACGCTTGTGCATAGTGCGGTTCTCCTATTGTTGGAAAATCAAGAATCATACGCATTTTATCACCGGAGATATCATATAATTGTGCCGATTGTGTCAATTCAGGTCCTGTCGGTAAATAACGATCTTTGGTAATTTTATTCATACCAACCACATATTTTCCGTGAGGTTTGCGAGTATCGCCGCCCGGTACTAATAAGTGGCCTACGGAATAATATGTTGGAGCTCGATCTAAGACTTTGCATTCTTTGATATCCCATTTTACGATTTCTGAGGACACGAAAAATGATGTATAAGCATTACCTTTACCATCAAATTCTGTATGCAAGGGTCCTAAGCCCGGTTTTTTTACTTCGCCATGTAATACCGCTTGATAATTTAAGACTGGTATTCCGTTAAAATCACCGTCAAATTTTTTAGCATTAATTGCATCAAGCATTTTTGTAAATGAATAAACGGGGATTATAGCAGCTAATTTTCCGCCACCAACAATATATTCGCCTGTTGGATCGACATCGCAGCCATGCGGCGATTTTGGCGTTGGTATATAATATACAATTCCAGGACATTCTGCGGGGTCAATGGTCATGACATCCGATAAAGTCTCGCTTTTTGCCGTGTGTGTTGATTCGTCGTATGTATTGTGAATATAAGATGATTTCATCATTTTACCTTTGCCTTGAGCAATATATTCTTCAGCTTTTTTCCAATTGACCGCTGCAATAAAATCCTTATCTTTTTGACTTGCGTTTATTTCAAGCATAGTATTGGCTTGTTCGGAATTATAGCAACTGAAGAAAAACCATCCATGTGACTTATCTTTTCCTGCACGGCTAAGGTCATAATTAAATCCGGGCATTAAAATTTGGAAGCCCAATGACATCTCGCCGGAATTTTTATTATCACATTTCACAAATGTCAGTGCACCTTTGAAATTTTCTTTATACGTTTCAATAGGCACATCGGTGTTTCCTGAATATTCATTTGGAACGCTGAAACGAGTTGCCGACACTATATACTCAGTATTTTCCGTGATAAATGGCGATGCATGATTCCCGCCTGTGTTAGGAATTTCAATGACTTCCGCTGTTCTGAATGTGCGTAAATCTATGCGTGCAATACGCGGCGTATTATTGGCATTTGCAAATAACCAACGTCCGTCTTGTTCTCCGTTGGTCGTAGAAAGTTGCAGGTGATGTAAATCATCCCATTGAATAAACCCATGCGATGTATTTAGTAATGGTTTAGTCTCCTCAGAGTAACCGTACCCTTTTTCTGCATCTTGTGAAAATACAGGAATTACACGCAACAATCTGCCGCTCGGCAAACCATAAACGCCAATTTGACCACTGAAGCCACCCGACATAAATGCATAAAAGTCATCATGTTTTCCCGGTGGAACAAATGCTTCATTGCCTTGACCGGATCCGGTAACTACCGTTTTTTCGGTCGAAGGACAGCCGATCATGAAAAATACGAGTGCTGTGAGAACAACACCACTCACAAAAATTGTCGTTAGACGACGCATACAAACTCCAAAAAAATTAGTTAATAAATTATTGTTGAGCGACTTCTCGCAAATGTTCAAGTACCGATCGTGCATCCTTTTCATCCACTTGCATATTCGGCATTTTTAGCATATATTCTTGCAATAAACATTTTACCGTATCATCATTGTCAATCATTGTCTCCGTATCTAAGATCATGTTCATGACATACTCAGGTGTTCGTGTTTGTGTGACTTTACGTAGTGGCGGACCCACATAACGTTCATCATATTTGTGGCAGCTTGTGCATGTCACGTCAAATATACGTAATCCTTGTTGAGCCATTGCTTTATCTATGTCCGGCTTTATATCCACTTTTTGAATTTTGCCATAAACAGGCTTGGCTTTAGTCGCTGTAGCTTCATCCGTTTTACCTGCTTCTGCATTATTATCAGCGGAATTACACCCAATTAATACAATCTGTATGATTGTAAGGAGCCAGAATTTTTTCATTTTTTTCCCTTTCTCATTATACAGTAGATCTAACAATTATTCTTTTTTCTATTTCAAGTGCTTTAGGAAATAGTAGATTGTTTTCTAAATGAATATGTTTTTTTGTGTCATGATAAATTTCTTCTAATATCGAATATGCTCTTTTGAAGGAAGTACAAACTCCCGCGGGTGGGGTAAAGTTATTGGTTAGTTCTCGCAATAATGCAAGTTCATTGCCGGTGTCGGTATGATCCTTTGAGAGAGAAAATTCGAGTTTTTCTATACTTCCAAAATAGGGTGGTTGCATTGTTCTCTTCTCGGCGGCTAAACGATACATTTTTTTTATGAATGGAAACAATTCCTCTTCTTCTTTAAACAAATGTGAAATCAGAGTGCTTGCAAAACGCTGATATGCGGCATGTATTTCGTCCAATTCGGGGAATTTGTCGCCGTGATGATCGGCAACATGCTCTAAAAGTTTGCCCAATGGAGCAAGGTTTTCTTTCAAAAAATGATGATGATTCTCTACTATAAAGTCCACCAAAAACTCGGGTGACCATACATTGTAGTGTAATGCGCTGCTCGTGTGAAGCTGGTTTTCGGCATTGAGTTCTTCAAGTAGCTCGCTGACCGAGACATTGTGCGTTTTGCAGGAATCTGATAAAGAGACATTGCCATGGCAGCAATAGTCAATATTATATTTTTCCAGAACTAGCCGATTGTTTTCGGAAAGTGCTGCTACATCAGCAATGCGGATATCATAAATTTCATTCATAACTTTTTCCCTTACAGATAAAAGACTACTTTATCTTAAATTGTGTATTTTACATTTGAATTCTTAGATCTAAATCATTGACCTTCTGAGCAATTTTCTCCAGAGTCGATTCTTGGAACATTGCCATTAGTCGAATACGTTCCTGCCCCCATTGCTGATGGAAAGGGCATGGCTTTTTATCATTACAGCCGGAGAAGCCGAGCAAGCAGTCCTTGAACAGCTTAGGTCCGTCAATCGCTTTAATGATGTCAAGTGTATGAATTTCAGATAGTTCTTTAGCTAACCATACCCCGCCGTTCGCTCCTCTAGTTGAGCAGAGTATTCCTCCTTGAACAAGAGTAAACACTATCTTTGACAAGAAGCTGGGCGAGATGCTAAGCGACTCCGCAATTGAGGAAACACGCACCTTCTTGCCTAACTGCTCAGGCAGGGATAAGTAGATGCAAGTCTGTATGGCGTATATGCAAGATTGTGATAACATTGCTGTAATTCAGATTACTTTATCCGAAATTAAGAAAAACTTTTCTAATATGCAAGAAAAATTTTAGTTTTAAGACTCTTTTATCTTTATTTTGTAATTTTGCATACTATTTTTTCACTTTTTTGCTTCCATTTTCATGAAAACAATCATTGAGCCATTCAAAATTAAGAGTGTTGAACCATTACGTTTTACCACCGAGAGTGAGCGAACTGAGTTGCTACGGCTTGCACACAACAATCCCTTTTATCTGCGATCTGATGATGTGCTGATAGATTTTCTTACCGATAGCGGCACTACAGCCATGAGCAGTAAGCAATGGGCGGCGGTGATGGATGGCGATGAAGCGTATGCGGGTTCGCGAAGTTATTTTGCCTTTGAAGATATTGTTCGCGATTTAACCGGTTTTACGCATATCATACCCACACATCAAGGGCGAGCAGCGGAGAAAATATTGTTTTCCATCATCGGTGGTGAAGGAAAATATATTCCCAATAATACACATTTTGATACGACGAGGGCAAATATTGAGTTTTCCGGTGCAAAAGCGATGGATTTTCTGACGGATATTGGAAAATCACCCGAAACTATAGCAGATTTTAAGGGCGATATGGATATTCCGGCTTTAGTAAATTTTATCGAAGAAGTGGGTCGAGAAAATATTCCGCTTATTATGATTACAGTCACCAATAACAGTGGTGGTGGGCAACCCGTGTCTATGGCAAATATTCGTGCAGTGCGTCGTGTATGTGATACCTATAATATTCCATTATTTTTGGATGCCTGCCGTTTTGCGGAAAATGCGTATTTCATTAAATTGAGAGAGCCGGATTATGCGTATCGTACTGCGCGTGATATTGCACGTGAAATGTTTTCCTATGCCGATGGGTGTACTATGAGTGCAAAAAAAGACGGTATGGTAAATACGGGTGGATTTTTGGCGATGAATAATGAAGAATGGGCGATGAAAGCACGTAATGTCCTTATTATTACCGAAGGATTTACTACGTATGGCGGATTGGCACGGCGCGATTTAGAAGCTATGGCTTTGGGACTTGATGAAGTGCTTGATGAAAATTATCTCCATTATCGTATTCGTTCAACAGAATATTTCGGAGAGAAATTAACCGCTGCGGGTGTACCGTTAATGTTGCCTACAGGTGGACATGCTATTTATATTGATGCAAAACGTTTTGCACCTCATATACCGCCCCATCAATTTCCGGGTCAATCGGTAGTGTGTGCTCTTTATCGTCATGGCGGTATTCGCAGTTGCGAAATAGGTTCTTTGATGTTCGGAAAAACAGATCCCCACGGAGTGCATCAGGCACCACCGATGGAATTAGTGCGCCTTGCTATTCCTCGACGTGTTTATACACAAAGTCATATTGATTATTGTATTGAAGTGATATGTGAAGTATATGAACAACGTAACCATTTGCGTGGTATGTCATTGTTATATGAAGCACCTTTTTTACGTCATTTTACAGCCCGTTTGGAGTATGTGTAAATTAGCGTGAGTGTAATCTTTGTTGTTGCGACATCTATTCAGCAATGTTGTTCGTGTAGCGAAAGCTTTGTAGTTTTGAGTATTAACCATAATATTACAGGATAATGATAAGTGTTGTGGTAATTATCAATGTTTATGAGTTTGATTCAGGATCATAAAAAATGATGTTTTCTAAACTATGGAAAAATTTCGAAATTTATATCGCATATCATCAGCACGGGCATCATGGTGGAATTATGGCCGGACAGGGGCATATTTTATTACCATTTGTACAAAAAACAGGGAACATTTTTTTGGTGAAATTACCAACGGCATTATGCACCTATCGCATTTTGGAATATTGGCAGATGTATTGTGGCACGAAATACCCCATCATTTCAAAAATATTGAATTAGGAACATTTGTGGTCATGCCCAATCATATTCATGGGATTTTGATATTAACCCAAAACAATAATGACGACGATGATAACGACGACGATGACGATAACGACGACGATGCCAATGATGACGATGATGACAATGATGACGATGATGATAACGACGACGATGCCAATGATGACGATGATGATAACGACGACGATGACGTAGAGACAAGGCATGCCTTGTCTCTACAAACGTCCGCGAATGACAAAACGCGGGTGAATGACAAAACAGATCCAATGAAAAAATCCATTGTCCAACAACGTTTTCAAAATCAGGGAAAAAATACTATTTCTGCCATCATAGGTTTCTATAAATCTGCTGTGACCAAACATGCCAATCGTCTGGGTTTAGAAAATGGGTGGCAACCCCGTTTCCACGACCACATTATTCGCAATGATGCAGAATATATGCGCATACATCATTATATTGAAACCAACCCATTACAGTGGAAAAAAGATAGATTTTACTAATCCTACACAACAACAAGACCTCATACACATAATGTAGTAAAAGGTGATAATATCAAAGTTAAGGCAGTGTACAGTGTAGTTTAGAATGAAAATGTATAACTTTGCAAACTATTATCCCTTCAGTATGGCACAGGCGGGCAGAAACAATCAGAGTGGCGATTACCGCTATGGCTATAATGGTAAGGAAGAAGTAAAAACTAACTCATCAACACAAAATAAATTCTGCATAAATGATAAAGATATGTATAAATATAGCTTTAGCGATCCTAATTGTCTGTGAAGTATGCTCGACTGAGCTAGACTTTAGTACTTTTAGCCCGATTCCATCCGGAGGGTTTGATTATGGTTTCGTTTATACGCTATCGTTCTCAACACATTTTTCATTGTCGCCCAACAATACTCTTAGTGATGATTATATGAATTCAAATGTTGTACCAATAACATATAATTATGGCTTTGAGATTGGATTATTTAATTTACGTGGCTTTAATGACAGGGATAGTCCAACCAGTACTCAAATCTGGCAGTATGGAATTATGTTTGGTACAACTAATTTTAGAAGTAGTTTGGAGGAAGAGAATAAGAATACACTATTTGTAATTGATAAAGAGAC
>JAYRWZ010000253.1:0-1690 GCA_041917875.1 Chloroflexota bacterium
TTGATGCTTGAACCGGTTAATTTGCTAATTCTTGACGAGCCGACGAATCACCTTGACATGCGTTCGAAGGATGCGCTCAAAGACGCTTTATCTCAATATGAAGGTGCTTTAATTGTTGTGTCACATGACCGAGAGTTTTTAACGGGGCTTACTGAAAAAGTCGTTGAATTTCGTGGTGGAATATTACGCGAATTTGTCGGAGATGTACAAGAGTTTATTCGGCAGCGCGATATAGAATCTTTGCGCGAGTTAGAGAAAAAAACTATTGCTCCACTGCCGAAAGCGAAAGAAAAACAAGTTCAGCCGGAACAAAAAACGACACAATCAAAAGATAAAAAAACGAATGATAAGAAACTATGCGAGATTGAAAAAGCTATAGATGCCGTTGAACGAACAATAGCAGAGTTGGAACAACAATTATCAACACCTGACATATATTCACAACCCTCTAAAACCAAAGAGTTACAACAAAGACATTCTGATGAGAAAAGTGCTTTAGAAAAACTGTATGCGCAATGGGAAGAATTAAGTACGTAGTGCGCAATTTTATAGTAAAACATTTTACATTCGATTGATATGCCTTTGAAAAAAATATTCTTACTCCAAGTTATCCTGTTAATTGTATGTCATGTACTTCATATGAATGCAACAGAGGAGGACAAAAAAACATCGGTATTGTATGGAGGAATACAAGCATTTCGCAATGAAACAAAGGTGCGTCAAGAGTTAAGTGTTATCAATAATTCACTTCATTATAGTTCACAAAAAACAGGTGTTTCTGTGGCTGTCGGATGTGAAATTCCATTGCTATCTGGTTCGTATAATGTTTCTGCTGTATTTGGTGAATAATATGCGAATATATTTCTTCCCGAAAAACAAAAAGCAATTGCCAGACTTGAATCTCGAACTCTGTTTAATGAGAATGAGATTTCTTTTACGAGTAATTTTGAGGGTGGAATAAGCATTGAGGAAGTCATTGGCTATAGACAACCAATCAATTTTATCAGTGACCGATTATCATTGTCTTTAGCATTTAGGTTTTCTCAGTTTTATGAAACGTATGATGTTGAAGATATTTACAAGCGTCTATTAGTGCAAAATCAATATGGGAAAATGGATGCGACCAGAATGGGTGTAAGTTTGACCCCTGAGCTGAGAGTTTCATATTATTTCGAGATAGACAATATGACATTCTCACCAATTTTTATTTACTCATTGCCGCAAATATTGGATGCCTCAGATTATGAAACACGACAAGCTGATCCAAGTACATATACGTTCTCAGATCAACGCTACTATATTGGGCTAAATGTTTGGTTAAAAATGTAGTTTTTGAATAGAAAGATGAGATAAATTCTATATTCACCACAAATGTCGTCTCACAGAATCGTGAATCTATTGATTGTCAAATTAAGCCATCATAAAAACAACTGTAATTCATCGCCATCCGGTTTTAGACGAATATTTTTTTGATATGTGAGTCCAAGTTTTTGTAAAAGAGCTATGCTACGCGTATTGCTACTTTTTGTGATTGCTGCTATCGTATCAATTCCAAGAATATGTCTTCCAAAAATCATCGTTGATGAAGCTATTTCACATGCAAACCCCATACCTTGATACTCCGGCAATAGTGCGAAACCAATATCTATGTATTCAAGGGTTTCCCGCCGGAGCAAACCACACATACCAA